>NZ_JBFULS010000006.1:0-154365 GCF_054049775.1 Methylobacterium sp. P5_C11
GTCGCGCTGCTCGGCGACGATGAAGCGGGCCTCCGCCGAGGCGATCACGGTCGCCTTCGCGAACACGGAAGCGTCCGACACCCGCGCCAGCGTCGCCTGGAAGGTCGAGGTCGTCGCGTCCACCAGCCGGGCGAACTGCTTCGGCATGCTCTCCCGAGACGCCGGCCACAGACGCGTCCCCGTCCCCCCGCACAGGATCATCGGGTGGATCAGGATCGAAGGTCGGGACATGGCGGGGTCTCCCGAGAAGTCTGGGCGGTGTGGCGCGGCCAAGCCCGCTCCGCGCGCATGCGGATGGATGTCGGCCGGTTTCCGGCTCTGCCCTTACCGTCGGGCCGGTAGCTGAACAACCTGCGCGGATTATCCGCGCGTGGACGGACTGGCCCCATCGCGGGGGATGGTTATGTCTGGCCTGTCATGAATGCGCCCGTCCCCACCCGCCCGGCCGATGATCCGGCGCCGTCGCAGCGCCGGATCCCCGCGGTGGAGCGCCTCGTCGGCGCCGCGCCGCCGGAGGTTCTCGACGTCTACGGGCGGACGGCGTTCACCGGGGCGATACGGGATATCCTCTCGGAGATCCGGGCCGGAGGCGCTCCCGTGCCGGACGCGGCGGCGATCCGGGCCGACGCGGCCGCACGGCTTGCCGCCGCGCGCCGCCCGTCGCTGCGGCCGGTCTTCAACCTGACCGGAACGGTGCTGCACACCAATCTCGGCCGCGCCCTGCTGCCCCGCTCGGCCGCCGAGGCGGTGGCCGCCGTGATGGTGCAGGCGAGCAACCTCGAATTCGACCTCGCGACCGGCGCCCGCGGCGAGCGGGACGACCACGTCGAAGGCCTGATCTGCCGCCTGACCGGGGCCGAGGCCGCGGTGGTCGTCAACAATAACGCGGCTGCGGTCCTGCTGGTGCTGAACGCCCTGGCCATGCGCAAGGAGGTGGTGGTCTCCCGGGGCGAGCTCGTGGAGATCGGCGGCTCGTTCCGCGTGCCGGATGTGATGGTGCGAGCAGGCTGCCGGCTCCGTGAGGTCGGCACCACCAATCGCACGCATCTGCGCGACTACGCGGAGGCGATCGGCCCGCGCACCGGCCTCGTGATGAAGGTGCATCCGAGCAACTACGCCATCGCGGGTTTCACGGCCGCGGCGGATCCGGCCGCCCTGCATGCCCTCTGCCGCGAGCGGGGCGTGCCGCTCGCGGACGATCTCGGCAGCGGCAGCCTCGTCGACCTCGCCGCCTACGGTCTGCCTCCCGAACCGACGATCCGGGCGGCCCTGGAGCGGGCGGACGTTGTCACCTTCAGCGGGGACAAGCTCCTCGGCGCGGTCCAGTGCGGCATCGTCGCCGGCCGGAAGGACCTGATCGCCCGGGTGCGCAAGAATCCGCTGAAGCGGGCACTGCGCGTCGACAAGATGACCTACGCGGCGCTCGAAGCGGTGCTGCGGCTCTATCTCCATCCCGAGCGGCTACGGGAGGAGTTGCCGACCCTGCGGCTGCTGACCCGCGGTCGCGACGCAATCGCCGCGCAGGCCGCGCGTCTCGCCCCCGCGGTAGCGGAGCGGCTCGCCGGCCGGGCTGTGGTTTCGGTCGCCGACTGCATCAGCCAGATCGGATCGGGCGCCCTGCCGGTGGAGACGTTGCCGAGCGCGGCCCTGGTCCTGGCCCCGGAACCTGCGGGCGGCCGGGGTGCCGGCGGGCGCTGCCAGCGCCTCGCCGGTGATCTGCGCCGGCTGCCAACGCCGGTCATCGGCCGGATCGGCGATGATGCCGTCCGCCTCGATCTCCGGACGCTCGAGGACGAGGCGGCCTTCCTCGACACCCTGTCGGCACTCGGCCAAACACCGCACCGGTGACGGAACCCTTAGGGTTGTTGAGAGAAGGGACCGTGCGGCCTGACCTTGCGCGCCGCCTTCCCATGTTATGGTATGATGACGAACCCGCGGTCGCGGTTGAGAATGGCGGCGTCTGGACCGCGATGGGCGAACGACATGGCGTACACGGCCGATCCGGTGGAGGCAGAGCGGGAGACCGATCCCCTGCTCCTCGATAACCAGCTCTGCTACGCGCTCTATGCTGCCGCGCATCGGATGACCAAGTCGTACCGGCCGCTGCTCGAGCGGCTCGGCCTGACATACCCGCAATATCTCGTTCTGCTGGTGCTGTGGGAACAGGACGGCGTGACCGTCTCGGAGATCGGTCGTCGCCTGCGTCTTGATTCCGGCACGCTGACGCCGGTGCTGAAGCGCCTGGAGGGCGCGGGCTTCCTGCTCCGGACGCGCCGCCAGTCCGATGAACGCGAGGTCGAGATCGCCCTCACGCCCGCGGGCGCCGCCCTGCGTGCCGAGGCGGTTTCGGTCCGCGAGAGCGTGATGTGCCAGCTCGAGCTCAGCGAGCCGGAGATCCGAGCCCTGCGCAAGGACCTGAGCCTCGTCATCGAGCGGCTGAGCGTCAACGACTGAGGATCGCGCGGCGCGCGGGGCTCACCGCCGCAGGCGGTTCCCCAGGACGAAGCCGTAGAGTCCCATCAGGATGATGCCGACGGCGCCTTCGAGGCCGACCAGCAGGTTGGTAACGCGGCCGGTGGGCTTGAGGCCGATCTCCGGCGGGTTCGCGGTCATCATGTTGAGCGCGCTGTAGCTCAGGAGATCGAGGGGATTGTAGGTCGGCCCCGCCTCCGGCCCCTCCAGGATGAACAGGCCGCCGGTGAGCCCGAAGAGGCCCGCGAACACAACGATCAGAAGGGCGAAGGCCCGGGCGATGCGCGACAGGCTCTCGCCGTAATCGCAGAGCCATTCGACGAAGCGGTCCGCGGTCCAGCGATAGCCGTGCCGCAGAAGACCGGCCCAGTCCCGCGCGCCCCAGGCGGTGCGGGCCTGCCGTCCGGCATGAAAGCGGCCCATCCGGCGTCCGCGCTTGTAGGCCCAGCTCGCCGCGTCGTGGCTGCCGATGCTCTTCCAGTTCTGCTCCAGGGCGAGGTAGCTCGCCTGCGCCAGCTCGTATGCGCCGGCGACCTCCTCGCCCACGGCACCGCCGAGCTGCTCGACGCTCATCCGGGTGCCGTTGAGCCACGCGCCGGCGAAGCGAGCATGCCGCAGGCGGCAGGTCGCGAGGTTCAGCCGCACGAGATCGGTGTCCGAGAGATCGGCACCCGAGAGGTCGGCGCCGTCGAGCTTCGCCCCGGCGAAGTTTGCGCCCCGCAGTCGCGAGCCGGCCAAGCTCGCCTTGGTCAGGCTGGCATCGGCGAAATCCGCGTGGGTCAGGTTGGCGTCGGCGAGCTTGGCTTCATCGAGCCGCGCCGCGCGGAATACGGTGTCGTCGGCATCAGCCCCGGAGAAGTCGGCCCCCCATAGATCGGCGCCCGCGAAGTCCGTGCCGTCCAGGAGGGCGCCGGACAGGTTGGCGAAGCGCATCGCGGCCTGCCCGAAGCGGGCATCCTCCAGCATGGCGCCCGCGAATTTTACCTGACCGGCGACGACGCCGGTGAAGTCCGCCCCCGACAGGTCGGCCTCCGACAGGTCGGCCTCCTCAAGGATCGCGCCCGTAAAGCGGGCCGAGCGCCCGAGCGCGCCCGCGAGGTTCGCCCGGCGCAGATTGGCACCGGACAGGTCGGCCTCCTCCATCCGCGCGCGGGACAGGTCGGCGCCGGCGAGCGCGAGGCCGCCGGACTCGGCATCGGCGCCGGCCCCGCCGTCCAGCGCGTCCTGCCCGGCGCTCAGCTGCGACAGGTCCGAGCCCGGCTCCTGCACGGGTGCCCCGGTGGCGATGCGGTCGAGCAGCCCGCGCAGCCGCGGCTCGGTCTGAGCGTCCCGTCGCGCGTCGGGTGGGGTCACTTGGTCCATGGTGTTCCTTGCCGGAACGCGCGACCGGACGCCAGACGCGCTGCTCAGGCCGCGCGCGGCTCGGCCGTGACCCGGACGGCGATCGCCTTCGCGGCGGGAGTCTTGGACTGCTCGTCGTGATGCCAGAGCGGCAGCAGGACGTTCAGCTCAGGATAATAGCCTGCGCAATTGCCCTCGGGGATATCATAGGCCACCACCCGCAGGCCGCCGACGCGCCTCGGCACCTGATCGTAGGCCTCGGTTGCGACTTCGACGCTGCCGCCGTCCTTCAGGCCGAGGCGGGCGATGTCCCGGCGGTTCATGAACAACACGTCGCGGGTGCCCTTCACCCCGCGGAAGCGGTCGTCGTAGCCGTAGACCGTGGTGTTGAACTGATCGTTCGAGCGCAGGGTGATCAGGTCGAGCACGTCCGGACCGCGGGCGGGAAGGTCCGGATCGGCCTCCAGACCCTCGGGCACGGCGAAGTTGGCCTTGCCGGACTCCGTCTCCCACTTCCGGTCGCGGGCGCCCAGGGGCTTGAGGATCCCGCCCGGCTGGAACATCCGGCCGTTGAGGTCGTGGAACACGTTCGGGTAGGTCGCCTCGATCGCGGTGCGCACGCGACCATAATCAGCGACCCAGGCATCCCAGTCGATCCGCGGGTTCGGGGGCAGCGTCGCCTTGGCGATCTCCGCCACGATCCAGGGTTCGGAGCGCACGTGCGGCCCGACCGGGTCGGCCACGCCCCGCGAACCGTGGAATTGCGCGGTGGAGCTCTCGATCGAGACCGCCTGTGGCCCGCTCGCCTGCCGGTCGATCTCGATCCGGCCGAGACAGGGCAGGATGTAGGCGACGGCGCCGTTCACCAAGTGGGAGCGGTTGAGCTTGGTCGAGATCTGGACGGTGAGGCGCTGGCGGCGCCAGGCGGGCTCCATCCGGCCGGTATCGGGGATCGCCCGCAGGAAATTGCCGCCGAGCCCGATGAAGGCCTTCACGCGACCGTCGAGGAGGCCCTCGCAGGTCTCCACCGTGTTGAGCCCCTTCTCCCGCGGCGGCTCGAAGCCGTAGAGGTCCTTCAGCCTGTCGAGCGGCGCCAGTTCCGGCTTCTCGGTGATGCCGACGGTGCGCTGGCCCTGCACGTTCGAGTGGCCGCGCACTGGACAGATCCCGGCGCCGGGCTTCCCGATATTGCCGCGCAGGAGCAGCAAGTTGACGAGCATGCGGACCGTCTCGGTGCCCTTGCGGTGCTGGGTCAGGCCCATCCCGTAGATGCCGATCACCGCCTTCGCGCGGGCATAGACCGCGGCGGCGGCCTCCAGGGCGGTCCGGGTCAGGCCGGAGCGCCGCTCCAGCGTGGCCCAGTCCTGCCCGTCGCAGAACGTGATGAACGACTCGAAGCCGTGGGTGTGCTCGGCGATGAAGGCGTGGTCGAGCACCCGGGGCTTGCCATTGGCCTCCGCGGCCTGGTCCAGGGCGAACAGGGCCTTGCACAGCCCGGTGAGCGCCGCGAGGTCGCCGCCGGCCTTCACCTGGTGGTACTGGGTCGAGATCTTCGTGGACGAGCGGGTGAGCATCTCCACCGGCGATTGCGGGTCGGTAAAGCGCTCCAGCCCGCGCTCGCGCAGCGGGTTGAAGGTGATGATCTGCGCGCCCCGGCGCCGCGCCTCCTGGAGCGGGTGCAGCATCCGCGGGGAATTCGACCCGACGTTCTGGCCGAAGAAGAAGATCAGGTCGGTGGTCTCGAAATCCTCCAGCAGCACCGTGCCCACGGGTGCGCCGATCGATTGCGGCAGCGCCACCGAAGTGGGCTCGTGGCACATGTTGGAGGAGTCCGGCAGGTTGTTGTTGCCGTAGAGCCGCGCCAGCAGCGCCCACATGTAGCTGGTCTCGAGGGAGGCCCGTCCCGAGGCGTAGAACACCACCGAGCGCGGATCCTGCGCGCGCAGGTCCTTCAGCTCCCGGCCGATCTCGGCGACGGCCTCCGCCCAGGCGACAGGCCGGTAGCGATCCGTCGCCGGGTCGTAGCGCATCGGATGGGTCAGGCGGCCCTGCTCCTCGAGGGCGTAGTCGCTCCAGCCGAGAAGTTCCGTCACCGTGTGCTCGGCGAAGAAGTCCGGGGTCGCACGGCGGCGCGTCTGCTCCCAGGCGGTCGCCTTGGCGCCGTTCTCGCAATACTCGAAGGCCAGGGGCTTGGCGGGCTTCGCCCAGGCGCAGGAGGTGCACATATAGCCGTCCGGCTTGTTCTGCTTCAGCAGCATCGCCGAGCCGGTGACCGGCACGCCCTCGCGGGTCAGGATCTCGACGAGGGAGCGGGCCGAGCCCCAGCCGCCCGCCGGCCCGTCATAGGGCTCGATCCGGACGTCGTCGGTGTTCTGATCGGCCATGGCGCCCTCCACCCGGCACAGCGATCACCGGACCGGGGGAACGCGCGAGCGGGCGAATCGGATCACGGGCGCGGCACCGCGCCCCGGAATGGTTCCCTTGCCGCGGCCGCGGCTCTAACGTCGACGCATGGAGCGGACCGCCGGAGGAGGACATCATGGCCAGCGTCGACGTCGAGATGGTGAAGTGCGCCTGCCAGGACTGCGTCTGCGTGATTCCGGTTGCCAAGGCCGTGTCGCGGGACGGCAAAGCCTATTGCTGCGACGAGTGCGCGGACGGCCACAGGGATCACGCCGGCTGCGAGCATGCCGGCTGCGCCTGCCACGGCTAGAGCCGTTCCTGATCTTGTTGCAACGGTCTGAAGGACAGGCATCTCCGGTCGAGACAGTCGCGACGCGCCCCCCCTCTCCCGTGCGGGAGAGGGTTGGGGTGAGGGATCAGGTCTTTCCGGAAAGTACTCGCGACTCACCCTGTCCCTCTCCCGCACGAGAGAGTGGACCCGCGCCTCGCTCGGCCAGGGCACGGCTGTCGTCACCGTGCCAACCTGATCGGGAGCGACTCTGGGTCTGTTCCCGACCTCGGTAAGATCAGGCCTCCCAGAGGGTCAGGCGCTCTCGTTTTTGGCGCCGAAGGCGGACCCTGAATCCCGACGCTCTGTCGGTGTGAGACTTGCCGCTGCGGCGGGACTGGGTTTCCGAATCTTCTGCACGACCCCGGGACGACGGGCCGGGGCGGTCGCGGTCAGGAGACAGCGGCGAGCTTGTCGGCCATCGACTGATCCTTGTCCCGGCGCGTCGAGAAGATCAGCGTGAAGAAGGTCCGCTGGACGCCGAGTTCGGCGAGCTTCGCCTCGCACCGCTCGGCCAGCGCGCAGATCTCCGACAGCTCGCCCTCGATGTTGGTGCCGTTGGGATGCATCGCGGCGGTGAGGCCGCTCGACTCGATGATGTCCTTGATCGCCCGCACGTAGGGCGAGACCGACGGGCCGACGCCCATCGGCACGATGCAGAGGTCGGCCGAAACTTTCATGGTGCCTGCCTGATCCGGGAGGGGCGGCCCCGTCACGGTACCGCGACCGGCGGCGGGGCGAGCGGGCAGCCTATCGCCGGCCGCGGCGACTTTCCAGGCCGGCACCCGGACCGGCCGTCACGCGGCGCCGGTCTCCAGCGCCGCGGCGCGCACCGAGGGCAGGCACGGATTGGCGTTGTCGCTGCGCCACGCGAGCCACAGCTCCGGCCCGGTCGTGGCCGGCAGAGCGATCGGCCGGAGCCGGATGTCGGCCATGCTGTTGCCCCGGGCGCTGCCCGGCACCAGCGCGACGCCGATGCCGGCGCCGACGAGGGCCAGCATCGCGTGGACCTGGTTCACCCGCTGCACGATCCGCGGCTGCACGCCTCCGGCCTCGAACAGCCGGTCGAGGAGGTCGATGAAGTAGCGCCCACCCCGGGGCGACCACGTCACGAAGGCCTCGCCGTCGAGATCCCGCAGGGTCGGCGTACGGACTGTCGCGAGGCGATGCCCGCGCGGGACCGCGAGCAGGAACCGCTCCCGGGCGAGGGGAGCGGTCGCGATCGGGGTCTTCGGATCCTGGAGGACCGGGGCCGGTCGCAGGATCGCGAGATCGACCCGGTTGTCGCCAAGCGCCTGGATCTGCTCGTCCGAGACCATCTCCTCCAGCACGAGATCGACCTCCGGCAGCGTCCGGCGGACATGGGCCACGACCTGAGGCAGTGTCCGGTAGGCCGAGGCGGCGGTGAAGCTGAGGCGCAGCACCCCGCTCTCGCCCCGGGCGGCGCGCCGGGTGATGCGCGCGGCGTTCTCGGCCGCCGCCAGCACCCGGTAGGCCTCGGCCAGGAAGGTGCGGCCCGCCGGGGTCAGGCGCACCGCGCGCGTGGTCCGCTCCAGCAGCGTCACGCCCAGCGTCTGCTCCAGCATCTGGATCTGCCGCGACAGGGGCGACTGGGTCAGGTTCAGCCGCGCCGCGGCCCGGCCGAAATGCATCTCCTCGGCGACGGCGACGAAGCTGCGGGCGTGGCCGAGGTCGAACATTGATGCAGGATCCGGGATAATCCAGCCAAAATCAACGTTGGACGCATTTAACGCTGGCGCCTACCCCCGGACGCGACACCGAACGGTGCGATCCAGGGAGAGGAATCGATGGCGAGCATGACCCCGGCCGAGATGGCGCGCGTGCTGGGCTCCGGCCTGCTGTCCTTTCCGGTCACGCATTTCCGCGACGACCTCGGCTTCGACGAGACCGCCTATCGGGACAATCTCGGGCGCCTCGCCGACTACAAGGTGTCGGGCCTGTTCGCCGCCGGCGGCACCGGGGAGTTCTTCTCGCTGACGCCCGCCGAGATCGACCGCGTCCTGCGCGCCTGCGTCGAGGAGACCCGCGGACGGACCCCGGTCATCGCCCCCGCCGGCCAGGGCACCGCCCTGGCGGTCGAGATGGCGCGGGCCGCCGAGGCCGCCGGCGCGGACGGGATCCTGCTGCTGCCGCCCTACCTCGTCGGATCCGAGCAGGTGGGCCTCGCCGCCCATATCGAGGCGGTGTGCCGGGCGACCTCCCTGGGGATCATCGTCTACAACCGCGCCAACGCCCAGCTGAACGAGCAAACGCTCGCCGGCCTGTGCGAGCGCTGCCCGAATCTCGTCGGCTTCAAGGACGGCGTCGGCGACGTCGAGCTGATGACCCGGGTCTACGCCGCGCTCGGAGACCGCCTGACCTATATCGGCGGCCTGCCCACCGCCGAGACCTTCGCGCTGCCGTACCTGGAGATGGGCGTCACCACCTACTCCTCGGCGATCTTCAACTTCCTGCCCGAATGGGCGCTGTCCTTCTACGACAGCGTCCGCCGCCGGGACCGCGACGCCGTCTACCGGGAGCTGCGCGCCTTCGTCCTCCCCTACATCGCGATCCGCAACCGCAAGCGCGGCTACGCCGTCTCGATCGTCAAGGCGGGCATGAGCGCCGTCGGCCGCCACGCCGGGCCGGTCCGGCCGCCGCTGACCGAGCTCGACGCGGCCGAGCGCGCCGAGCTGACGGCCCTGATCGGCGACCGCCGCTGAGCCCCCGCAACACGCACAACGACGGACCCGCCGAGCCAACCGCGGCCACGACCCGCTTCCCGGATCAACCGGGCGGCGACGAGCCAGGGAGAACGTCCATGAGTGCCAGTTCGACCGGCGCGCCGAGCACCCTGCTCGCCGCCGCCGATGCGGGTCGCCGCACCCGCGTCCGCCTGCTGATCGTGGCGATGCTGTTCGCCGCCACGACGATCAACTACGCCGACCGCGCGACCATCTCGATCGCCGGGCCCGACATGGCCAAGGAACTCGGCCTCTCGCCGGTCCAGATGGGCTACGTCTTCTCGGCCTTCGCGTGGTCCTACGTCCTCGCCCAGATCCCGGGCGGCTGGCTCCTCGACCGCTACAGCGTCAAGTGGGTCTACGCCGCCGCCGTCGCCCTGTGGTCGGGCTTCACGCTGGTCCAGGGCGCCGTCGGCTTCTTCACCGGCCTGACCGCGGTGATCCTGCTCTTCGCCCTGCGGCTGGCCGTCGGCCTCACCGAGGCGCCGGTCTTCCCCGCCAACGCCCGGATCGTCGCCGCGTGGTTCCCGACCCGGGAGCGCGGCATGGCCTCGGCGTTCTTCAACTCGGCGCAGTACTTCGCCACGGTGCTGTTCACGCCGCTGATGGCGTGGATCGTCCACAATTTCGGCTGGCACCACGTCTTCACCAGCATGGGCCTGCTCGGCCTCGTCTTCGCGGTGGTGTGGCTGCGCGTCGTTGACAGTCCGAAGAACCACCCGTCGATGAACCAGGCGGAGCGAGACTACATCGAGGCCGGCGGCGCGCTGCTCGACATGGACGGCCAGAGCCGGACCAAGCAGGGCGATGCCGGCCGGACGCTGCGCCAGCTGCTCGCCAATCGCATGCTGCTCGGCATCTATGTCGGCCAGTACTGCATCACCGTGCTGACCTACTTCTTCCTGACCTGGTTCCCGGTCTACCTCGTCAAGGAGCGCGGCCTGTCGATCCTGCAGGCGGGCTTCGCGGCGGTGCTGCCGGCGCTGTGCGGCTTCATCGGCGGCATCCTCGGGGGCGTGATCTCCGACCTGCTCCTGCGCCGCGGCTTCTCGCTGACAGCGGCGCGCAAGATCCCGATCGTCGGCGGCATGCTGCTGTCGATGAGCATCATCGGCTGCAACTACGTCCAGACGGACGCGGTGGTGGTCGGGCTGATGGCGCTCGCCTTCTTCGGCAAGGGCATCGGGGCGCTCGGCTGGGCGGTCGTCGCCGACACCTCCCCGCGGGAGAGCGGCGGCCTCTCGGGTGGCCTGTTCAACACCTTCGGCAACACCGCCGGCATCACCACGCCGATCGCCATCGGCTACATCGTCCAGAGCACGGGCTCGTTCAATGGCGCCCTGGTCTTCGTCGGCCTGAACGCCCTCGTCGCCTGCTTCTGCTACCTCGTGGTGGTCGGCGAAATCCGCCGCGTCGAGCTCAAAGCCCACTGACCCGCGGCCCGGGCCGGTCCGCCGCGACCGGCCCCGTTCCGATCCCGCCTCGCGCCCGGCGCAGACCGGCCGGGGGCTCCCGAGGAGGATTCCATGCCGAACGACAGCCGCCACGCCGCCCGCCACACCCCGACCGTGACCGCCATGAATGTCGTGCCGGTGGCCGGCCACGACAGCATGCTGCTCAACCTCTCGGGCGCGCACGGGCCGTACTTCACCCGCAACCTCGTGATCCTCACCGACTCCACCGGCGCCACCGGCCTCGGCGAGGTTCCCGGCGGCGAGGGCATCCGCAAGACCCTGGAGGATGCCCGGGACCTCGTGGTCGGGCAGCCGCTCGGCGCCTGGAACGCGGTGCTCAACGCCATGCGGGCGCGCTTCGCCGACCGCGACGTCGGCGGGCGCGGCCTGCAGACCTTCGACCTGCGCGTCACCATCCACGCGGTGACGGCCGTCGAATCCGCCTTCCTCGACCTGCTCGGCCAGTACCTCGACGTGCCGGTCGCGGCGCTCCTGGGCGAGGGCCAGCAGCGCGACGCTGTCGAGATTCTGGGCTACCTGTTCTACGTCGGCGACCGCACCCGCACGGATCTCGATTACCGCGCGCCGACCGCCCGCGACGGCTGGTTCCGCCTGCGCGACGAGGAGGCGCTGACCCCGGAGGCCGTCGCCCGGCTCGCCGAGGCCGCCTACGACCAGTACGGCTTCAACGACTTCAAGCTGAAGGGCGGCGTGCTGCGCGGCGAGGAGGAGATCGCCGCCGTCACTGCGATCCACGAGCGGTTCCCCAAGGCGCGGGTCACGCTCGACCCGAACGGCGCGTGGTCCCTCGCGGAAGCGATCCGCCTCTGCAAGGGCCAGGGCCACGTCCTGGCCTACGCGGAGGATCCCTGCGGCGCCGAGGGCGGGTTCTCGGGCCGCGAGATCATGGCGGAGTTCCGCCGCGCCACCGGCCTGCCCACCGCCACCAACATGATCGCCACCGACTGGCGGCAGATGAACCACGCGATCCAGCTCGGCGCCGTCGACATCCCGCTGGCCGACCCGCATTTCTGGACGCTCGCCGGCTCGGTCCGGGTGGCCCAGCTGTGCCGCGATCACGGTCTCACCTGGGGCTCGCACTCGAACAACCATTTCGACGTGTCGCTCGCGATGTTCACCCACGTGGCCGCGGCCGCGCCCGGCAACGTCACGGCGATCGACACCCACTGGATCTGGCAGGACGGCGAGCGCCTGACCAGGGAGCCGCTGGCGATCCGCGGCGGCCTCGTGCGGGTGCCAGAGCGGCCGGGCCTCGGCATCGAGCTCGACATGTCGGCGGTCGAGGAGGCGCACGCCCTCTACCGCGACCACGGCCTCGGCGCCCGCGACGACGCGGCCGCCATGCAGTTCCTGATCCCGGGCTGGACCTTCGACAACAAGAAGCCCTGTCTGGTCCGCTGACGGCCGGCCCGGGCGCGCGCCTCAGACGCGCGAGCTCGGGCGGTAGAACGGCTCGTGCCGCGACGGGTCGATGTAGTCGGCGTAGAAGCGGCGGGCATGGGGCAGCAGCGCCTTCGAGAGCTGGCGCCGCTCGACCTCGTCGTCCGACAGCGCCCGCGACAGGTCGTCGTGGAGCGCCTTCAGGGCGGCGTCCTTGTCGACCCGGGTGAAGCGCCCGTCGGCGTAGAGTACCTCGCCCTCGCACAGCACCGTGGTGACGCCGCCGGTCTTGGCCCGCTGGATCACCGCGTCGAGGAGCGGCGTCTCCGGGTCGAGATACGGGTAGGCGATCTGGTCCCAGTCGATCAGGACCATGTCGGCGCCCTTGCCGACCTCGATCGTGCCCAGGCTGTCGCCGTACGGCGTGGTGCGGGCGCCGCCGACGGTCGCCATGCGCAGCACCTGCGCCATGCTCGGCACGTCGGCCTCGTCCATGCCGGGCACCCGGTGGGCGCGCAGCACGAGGCGCATCTCCTGCAGCATGTCGCGGTCGTCGTTGATCCCGGCCTCGTCGAGGCCGATCGCCGTGTTGATCCCCTTGGCCTCGAAGCGGTTGAGCGCCGCCACGCCCGAGCGCAGCCGGAAGTTCGACGAGCAATTGTGGCAGATGCAGGTGCCGGTCGCCGCCACCCGGTCGATGTCGGCTTCGTTGAGCCAGACGCCGTGGCCGAGCGTCAGGCGGAGCCCCAACATGCCGAACCGGTCGAGGTACTCGACGGCGGTTCCGCCGCCGCGCTTTTCCGCGTAGGCCTTCTGGTAGGCGGTCTCCACGAGGTGCATGTGCATCGGCACGTCGTAGGATTCGGACAGGCCGGCCAGCCCTTCGAGGGCCGCGTCGGAGCACCAGTGGAGGTTGGCCGGCGCGAGCTGGATCTTCGCCCGCGACGCGCCCTCCTGGGCGGAGTGCAGGCTGCGGAACAGGGAGAAATTGTCCTCCAGGGACATCTGGAAGCGCTCGAACCAGCGCTTCATCGGGTCCTGCAGCGGCGCCGGCAGGCTCGCCACGAAGTCCATGTCGGCCTGGTAGACGAGGCGGTTCTGGTCGCGGACCGCGAAGCAGTACGAGACCCGCATGCCGATGTCGCGGTAGGCCCGCAGCACCTCGTTGGAGCGCGCCTCGACCTCCTCCAGGCTGCCGGGCATCCAGCCGTGGATGTGCTGGACCGTGGTGATCCCGGAGCCGACCATCTCGAAGGCCGAGTACAGGGTGTCGAGGTAGAGGTTCAGGTTGCGCGTCACCATCCGGGTGACGAACCACAATTCGAGCGGCATGTCGGGGGAGCCGAGCTGCACCGGCGTCAGGCCGACATGGTGGTGGCCGTTGACGAAGCCCGGCAGCAGGATCTCGCGGCCCGAGCCGATCACGGGGGCGTCGGGGTAGCGGGCGTGCAGGTCCGCGTAGGTGCCGACCGCCGCGATGTTTCCGTCCTTCTGAAGGACCGCGCCGTCGGCGATCTCCTCCCAGCGGTCGTGATCGAGGGTGCGGGTGATCATCCGCCGGCTGCGGATCAGCGATGTGGCCATGGTCGTGTCCGTGTTGGGGATTGGGGTCAGACGAGCGCTTCCTGCTCGGCGAAGGCCCGGTCGACCTCGTCGCGCAGGAGCTCGGTGAGGTGCCGCCGCATCGCCTCGGCCTCGGGCGAGAACGGGTCGCGCGGGCGGGCGAGGTCGTTGCGGACGATGGTCTTGATCCGCCCGGGACGGGCGGTGAACACCACGACCCGGTCGGCGAGCGCGACCGCCTCGTCGATGTGGTGGGTCACGAACAGCACCGAGGCGCCGCTGTCGCGCCAGACGTCGAGCAGGAAGTCCTGCATCTTCTGGCGGGTCTGGACGTCGAGCGCCGCGAAGGGCTCGTCCATCAGCAGCACCTTCGGGCGCATGGCGAGCGCGCGCGCCACCGCCACCCGCTGGCGCATGCCGCCGGACAACTCGTCCGGCCGCTTGTCGAACGCCTCGGCGAGGCCGACGCGCTGGAGCGCGGTCCGCGCGATGCTCCGGCGCTCGGCCTCCGGCACGCCCTTCAGCGACAGGCCGAAGCTGACGTTCTGCCAGACGCTCAGCCAGGGCAGGAGCGAGGTCTCCTGGAAGATCAGGCTGCGCTCCGGCGAGGGGCCGGTGACGGCCTCGCCGAACGCCAGGAGCTCGCCCCCGGAGGCGGCCTCCAGCCCGGCGATCAGGTAGAGCAGCGTGCTCTTCCCGCAGCCCGACGGCCCGAGGAACACCACGAACTCGCCGGGCCGCACGGTGAGGTTGATGTCGCGCAGCGCCTCGTGGGCGCGGGCGGTGCCGCCCGCCCAGACCTTGGCGACGCCGCGGCAGGAGACGGCGTCGTCGGAGCCGAGATCAAAGGCCAAGGGATCAGAGGCCAAGGGATCAGAGGCCAAGGGAGGACCCCGCGTCGCGCGGAAGCCAGTACAGCAGCCGTCGCTGCACCACCCGGAACAGCAGGTCGAAGGCGAAGCCCAAGAGGCCGATCAGCGTGATGGTGAAGAACACGAGCGACGGGTTGAAGGTGTTGCGCGCCAGCATGATCACCTGGCCGAGCCCGTAGCCGACGCCGGTCGCCTCGGCGACGAGCACCACCATCCAGGCGCCGAACAGGTTGAGGCGCAGCACCGCGAGCAGCCCCGGCAGGATCGCCGGCACGATCACCCGCGCGTAGATCTGGCGCTTCGTTGCCCCCATGGTCCGGGCGACGTTGATGTAGTTCCGGTTGACCCCGTCGATCTGGTGAATGGTCGAGAGGACCATCGTGAAGAACAGGGCGATGAACACCATGAAGATCGCCGGGGCGTTGCCGATCCCGAACATGAAGATCGCCACCGGCAGCCACGCGATCGGCGAGACCGGCGCCAGGAGCGTGATGGTCGGCAGTGTCAGCCGCTCGAACAGCGCGACGTAGCGGATCGCGACGCCGACCAGGATCGACAGGGTCGCGGCCAGGGCGAGGCCCGCCAGCACCCGGCCCGTGGAGGCGAGCACCGTGATCAGCACCGCCATGGCGGGGCTCGGGCCGGCATTCATGCCGGTGCCGATCTGCCAGCGCTGGGCGGTGTTGAAGAAGCGCGCCTGCTCGGCGAGGTTGCCGAGGAAGATGTGCGGCGGCGGCAGCAGCTTGGCGTCGGCGATGCCGAAGGCCCAGAGCAGTTCCCAGAGGCCGGCGAAGCAGCCGACCGAGACCAGCATCCAGCCGGTCCGCTGCAGGAGCGGGACGAAGCCGTCGGGCAGCGCGAGGCGCTGACCGAACGGGAGGCGCGGCCGGACGTGCGGGACGGCGGCGCGGGCGAGGAAGATGGCCATCCGTTCAGGCCGACTTCAGCTTGAGCTTGCCGTAGAGGTCCGGGTTCTCGGCGATCACCTGCTCCAGCAGGGTCCAGTCGATCGCGTCGCGGCCGGGCTTCTTCTTGATGTAGCCCATCTCGGCGACGGAATCGGTCCGGTCGAGGATGAACTGCGTCTGGTTGCGGGCGTCGACCACCGAGGGCTGCCGGCCCATGGCGAGCTGGGCGTTGCTCATCGAGGTCTTGTAGTAGGAGCCGACGAGCTTGTTCAGGGCGGCCTGGGGGTCGCCCTCTGCCAGGGCCTGGGCCTTCATCATGCCCTTGATCAGCGCCTTCACGGCGGCCGGGTTCTTGGCGATCAGCTCGTTGCGGACCGCCAGCACGCAGTCGGTGTAGCCCTTGCCGTAGATGTCGGTGCCGTCGGAGAGCTTCACGGCGCCCTTCACGTCGGTGAGGAGCGCGGTGCCGTAGGGCTCGATCGTCGAGATGATGTCCAGCGCCCCGGCGCGGAACGCCTCCACGGCTTCCGGCGTCGAGCCCATGTAGCGGACCGTGATGTCCTTGAAGGCGACGCCGTTCTTCTTCAGCCAGTCGTAGGGCAGCACCTCAAGCGTATCGAGCTGGAAGGTGCCGAGCGTCTTACCCTTGAGCTTCTCCGGGCTGTCGAGGCCCGGCTGGGCGACCAGCACGCAGCCCTCGATGCCGCCGCCGGCCACGATCTTCACCGGGGCGCCCGCGTCGTAGAGCGCCATGAAGCTCGTGTAGGGCATCACGCCGGCATCGACCTGGCCCATGCCGAGGAAGGTGACCTGATCCGAGAAGGTCGGCGTGTTGACGAAGTCGATGGTCAGCCCGTCATCCTTGGCGAGCTGCATCGCCTCGGCCAGGAAGAAGTTCAGGTTGCAGAAGCCGGTGCCGTGGGTCGCCCGGATGCCGGTGGCCGCCGCGGCCGGGCTGGTCAGGCCCGGACCCACCGCCAGGGTCAGCGCTGCGGCGGTCCCGCCGAGGAAGCGCCTGCGGCTGGGCTTGAACCGCGTGAAATCCGGGACGCGATAATCGCCGTGACGGTCGCACATATCGACTCTCCTCAGAGGGCGGATCGCGCGATCCGCCGGACGGCGCGTGCCGGTGCTGAAACGGAGGGATCGGAGCTCGGGACAGGCTCAAGGCAGTCGCGGAGATCCGGTCGCCCGGCACCTCACCACATCGACGGCACGCCAACCTCTAGCCGCCGCCGGGGCGACGCTGCGCTGGTGAATACGAACCAAGAAGCGTGCCAGATGCGGGGATCGGCCGTATTGGCGGCGCGCCTTGCCCGTCGGCGCTGTCGAAGACCTGCACCGCTCCGTCCTTGCGAGCGGAGCGAAGCAATCCAGCCGCGCCACGCCTCCGGACGTCGGACTGCCCGGGGTCACGTCGCTGCGCTCGTGATGACGGACGTGTCGCACCGACCGGTCCGACGCCCGCGAAAGCGGCGGAATGCCGCCGGCGTATTCAGCCGGACTCTTCGAACGATGCCGGGCCGGCCTCAGCCGCGTGAAGAACGCGCCGCCCATTCCCGGCGCAGGATGGCGTACTGCAGCGTGTTCTCGAAGATCGGGTTGCCCTGATCGTCCTCCGCGAAGGCGATGAACTCGCGGAACAGACCCTCGGGGCGCATCCCCAGCGCCTCGCACAGGCGGCGCGAGGCGGCGTTGTCCTCCTCGACATAGGCGTAGAGCCGCCGCGCCCGCCGCTCGGAGAACAGGTATCCGAACAGAGCGGTCGCGGCCTCGCGGGCGTAGCCCGCGCCGCCGTAGGCGGCGTTGAAGTTCCAGCGGAGCGAGAAGGTGTCGGGCGGTTCGGGCAGGCAGAACAGGTCGCCGATCAGCCGGTCGGACGCGGCCAGACACACGGCCACGTGCTCGTCGTCGCGGCCGCGCCGATCGGCCTCCGCCCGCGCGTCGGCCGGCGTGTCGAGGCGGCCGCTCAGGAAGCAGCGCGCCCGCGGCCTGTGCAGGTAGGCGAACAGGTCGGCGGCGTCGTCCGGCCTGAAGCGCCGCAGGATCAGGCGGTCGGTCCGGATGGCGATCATCGGGCTTCCGGACGCGGCCGCCCTACGCGGCCACGAGGTTGAAGGTGCGGTCGGCCGGCGCGAGGCTCACCCGCCGCCCCCAGTCGAAGGGGACGAAATCCTGCTCGATCCCGTCCGAGAACACCACGCCGCCCTCGTTCATCCGCGACACCACCGTGAGGGGCGATCCGGCGAACTTGCCGCCGCGCAGGTCGGTGCCGGTGGCGACACTCGGGAACGGCTCGCGCACCCAGTAGCCGAAGGCCGCCTCCTCGATGCCCACTTCCACGGTGAGGTGCGTCGCCTCGCTGATCGAGCGCGCCCAGCCGGTCAGGCCGGTGCCCGAGGCCACGATCAGACCGCTTGACGCGTGGTCCTCCGCCCGCGCCCCGTCGTCGATGCGGTAGCGCGCCGACTGGTGGCTGCGGTGGCCGACGAAGATCTCGTTCAGGGCGAGGAGCCGCTCGCCGCCGTCGAAGGTCGCCTGCACCATGGTGCGCCGCTGCAGGGGGACGGCGCCGGCCGCGCTGGCGGGCAGCAGGGCGCGCAGGGCCTCGACCCGCGCCCGGGCCAGCACGCCGTCGTAGAGGTCGGGCGCCGGGTTGACGCCGACCACCGGCTGCCCGTCGAGGTACTTGGCGACGTTGGCCACGAGCCCGTCCTGCCCCACGGCCACGACCACGTCCTCGGGGGCGAACAGGAAGCGGTCGAGGTCGGGGCGCCGCACCAGGGCCTGCCGCCAGTCCAGGGGCACGGCGGACCGGGCCTCGGCGAGCACGGCCTGGAACTGGGCGTGGCGCGCCTCGACCTCCGCGAGCGTCTGGCCCCGGCTCTCCAGGAAGAACCGGACCTGGCCGCGGGTCGCGTGCCGGGCGATGAGCAGCGCGTAATCCGTGTCGCGGATCACGAAGACCACGCGGGGGGTGACTGCCGACATGACGGGCCTCCTCAGCGGGGCGCGAGCCGCGGGGAAACCGCGCCCCGGAACTCGCCGAGGACGGCCGCCAGCAGGTCGGGCGTGACGTTGACGTGCTCGATGGTCTCCAGCTTGCCGGCGAGTTCCCGGGCCGCCAGCCCGAGCAGGACGGCGGGCGGCATGTCCCGGTAGATTGCGGCGCGGCGCTGCTCCGCCTCGGCCCGGGCGCCCTCGACGAGCCGGATCCGCTCGGCCTCCGCGGCCGCCTCCAGGCCGCGGGCCTCGGCGACGCCGGCGGCGCGGTCGCGGGCGTTCTCGGCTTCCTGCGCGATCAGCACGGTCTCGCGCCGGGCCAGCTCGGTCTTCGTCGCGAGCTCGTTCTCGGCGATGGCGCGCTCCTTCTCGACCGCTAGGGCGCGCCGCGAGAAGGTCGCCTCGTCGGCCTTCTGCTGCAGGGCCTCGAAGGTCGGCGTCTGCAGGGCGCGCTCCAGCTCGCTGGTCGGCGCGAGGTTGGTGAGCCGCACCGACACCGCCGCGACGCCGATCTCGGCCAGCGCCGGGGCGTCGGACAGCACCCGTTCCAGCACGGCGCGCAGCGGCTCCGGCCCGGCGTCGAGGAGGGCGCCGATCGGGCTCGCCCCGAGATACTGGAGCGCCGCCTGGCTGGCGATGCCGCCGAGGCGGGCCTCGATCCGCTCGATCGGCTCGCCCTGCAGGCGCCCGGTGCGGAGGTCGATCGAGAAGTCGACCCGGCTCGCCAGCAGCTCCGGATCGACGACGTGCCAGCCGATCGTCCCCTGGACCACGACGGTCTGGAAGTCCCGGCTGCGGCCGCGGACGAAGAGCGTCATCTCGCGGTCGTCCACCGGCACCTCGCTGATGCTGGCGGTCTCGGGCCGGAACCAGAAGACCAGACCCCGCCCGCTCTGCCGGACGCGGCCGTTGCGGAAGCGGATGACGTGGCTGCTCGCCTCGCTCCGGAGCTGGGCGATGACGCCGATGTTGCGGACCGTGGCCATGATGGTCTCCTCGAAGCGCTCTCCGCCGAAGTGGATGCCGGTTCGGCTCAAGAGGGCGCGGTGAAACAAAGGCTTAGAACTGGCCTGACCTGTCGAAGCGGAAGAGTTCGGCGGGGCGGAACGCCGTCCCGGTCTCGCGGGCGCCCGTCGGCGCGATCCAGCCCCGGTCGCGCATGCGGCGGCGGAAGGCGGATTTGTTGAGGGGCGCGCCGCGGATCGCCGCGTGCACATCCTGGAGCTGCCGGAGGGTGAAGCTCTCCGGGAGTAGCGCGAAGCCGACATCCGTGTAGTCGAGCTTGCCGCGCAGCCGCTTCACGGCCAGCGCGAGGATGTCGGCGTGGTCGAAGGCGAGGGCGAGGGGGGCGCAGTCCTCCGCCTCGGCCGAGACCGGGCCGCCGGCCTCGCCCGACCACGGCACGACCAGCGTCGCCGCCGCGAGCCCGGCGCCGCTCGCCAGGGCCTCGGCGACGGCCACCTCCGGCAGCAGCGCCAGGTAGGCGACCGAGACGATCCGCATCCGCGGATCCCGGTCCACGGCGCCGAAGGTGTAGAGCTGCTCGAGCCGCGCCCGCCCGATCCCGGCCTTGTCGCGCAGGACGCGCACCGCGGCGGCGTCGAGGGTCTCGGCGATGCCCACGAACCCGCCCGGCAGCGCCCAGAGGCCTGCCTGCGGCTGCTGGCTCCGCCGCAGCAGGAGAGCGGCGAGCCGGCCCGCCCAGATCCCCAGCAGGACGAGATCCACCGCCAGGGCGGGCCGCTCGTAGGCCGCAGGATCGTAGGAAGCCAGGAACTCGGATTCGGTCATCGGTCTTTTCTGCTCATGTTGAGCATAACTAAGACGCAGATTGCGCATAGGTCAAGCCGAGGGTGGATCCGCCGGGAAGCGCCGAGGGGCGCACAGCTCCGCACCGGCTCCGCACAGATCCGCCCGGGCGCGGCCGGCCGGTGCGGTCCGAGCCTGGAAAAGGGCGAAGCTTCTCGTGGCGACGGAGGGGCTGGCGCGGGAGCTTCAGCGGCGAGCCGGCCCCGATCCGCCGGCGCAGGAGGTTTCCCCGATGCCGTTCTTCGCTCCACGATCCGCGGTCGAGCCGCCCCGCAACGCCGCGCTGTCGCCGCTCTTCCTCGCGCTGCTCGCGCTCCTCGTCATGCTAGCCTCGGCCCACGCGGAGCCGGGTCGAGATCGAGGTGGCCTCACGCTGCGCGGGCCGGCCGGCACCGCGCCGGTCGAGGCCGTCCAGCTCGCGACCGACATCAGCGTCGACGTCAGCGGCCCGACCGCCCGGGCCACCGTCACCCAGGCCTTCCGCAACGTCACGGCGGACTGGGTCGAGGGCACCTACGTGTATCCCCTGCCGGAGGACGCGGCCGTCGACGGGATGAAGCTCGTCGTCGGCTCCCGCGTCATCGTCGCCGAGATCCGCGAGCGGGCGGCGGCCAAGCGCGCCTACGAGGCCGCGAAGGCGGCCGGGCAGTCGGCGGCGCTGACCGCGCAGGAGCGGCCCAACGTCTTCACCAACGCGGTCGCCAATATTGGCCCCGGCGAGACGGTGGTGGTCCAGATCACCTATCAGCAGACGATCCCCGTCTCCGGCGAGACGCGGACGCTGCGCCTGCCCCTCGTGGTCGCGCCCCGCTACACTCCCGCCCCCGCCTCCGTGGACGCGGTCTCCCTCGACGGCGTGGCCGAAGCGGCCCGCGACCCGGTTCCGGATCGCGCCCGGATCAGCCCGCCGGTGCTCGACCCGGCCCTGTCCCTGCCGACCAACCCGGTCGCCGTCACCGTGCGGCTCCAGGCGGGTTTCGCGGTCGGCGCCGTTCAGAGCGCCACCCACGCGATCCGCGTGACCGAGACCGGCCCGGAGGCGCGGACCGTCACGCTCGCCGAGGGCGTCGTCCCGGCCGATCGCGACCTCGAGCTGACCTGGGCGCCGATCCCCAGCCGGGTGCCCGGCCTCGGCCTGTTCCGCGAGACCGTGGCGGGCCGGACCTACCTGCTGGCCACAGTGAACCCGCCGACGATCGAGGCCGACGCGGCCGCCCGGCCAGCGCGCGACGTCACCTTCGTCATCGACAATTCCGGCTCGATGTCGGGCGCCTCGATGCGGCAGGCCAAGGCCGGGCTGCTGGCCGGCCTCGGCCGCCTGACCCCGCGGGACCGCTTCAACGTCATCCGCTTCGACGATACCTGGGACGCGCTGCATCCCGAGCCGGTCCCGGCGACGCCGGCGGCCCTGGCGGAGGCTGAAGCCTTCGTCGCCGCCCTGGAGGCCCGCGGCGGCACCGAGATGCTGGCGCCGCTCAAGGCGGCCCTGGCCGATCCCCACCCGGAGGACGGGCGCGTGCGCCAGGTCGTGTTCCTCACCGACGGCGCCGTCGGCGACGAGGAGCGGATCTTCGCGGCGATCCACGCCAATCTCGGGCGCACGCGCCTGTTCATGGTCGGCATCGGCTCGGCGCCCAACGGCCACCTGATGCACCACGCCGCCGAGATCGGCCGCGGCAGCTTCACGGAGATCCGCGACCTCGCGCAGGTCGGCGAGCGGACCCGCGCGCTCTACGAGAAGCTGGAATCCCCCGCCGTCACCGACCTGACCGCGACCTTCTCGGTCCCGGGCGTCACGGTCACGCCGGGCGCGCTGCCCGACCTGTATCGCGGCGAGCCGCTGGTCTTCGCCGCGCTTCTGCCGGGGGCGTCGGAAGGAACCGTCACCGTCTCGGGCCGGGTGGGCGGCAGGACCTGGACCCGGACGCTTCCCCTCGCCGAGGCGGGCGCGGGGGCCGGCATCTCCAAGGTCTGGGCGCGCTCCCGGATCGGCGAGACCGAGACGGCGCGCATCACCGGGCGCCTCGGCGCGGACGCGGCCGACGCCACCATCCTGGCGCTGGCCCTGGAGCACGGCCTGACGACGCGGCTGACCAGCCTCGTGGCGATCGACGCCACCCCGCGCCGCGCGCCGGGCACGCCCCTCGTCGCCGCCGACCTGCCGCTGAACCTGCCGGCGGGCTGGGACTTCGCCAAGGTGTTCGGCACGGACCGGCCGGGCGTCGCGCCCGCCGACGAGGAAGCGGCGCGGATCGTGCCGATCCGGGCCGAGGGTGCGGCCGTCGACCTGCCGCGGACCGGGGCCGGGATCCTGGCGCGGCTCGGCCTGGGCCTGCTCCTCGCCCTGCTGGGCCTCCTGCTGGGCGCCGGCCTGACGGTCGGCGGCCGGCGGACCGGGGACGCGCGATGAGCCGCCGTCCGGTGACCGGACTGGGGAGGGCGCTGGCCGCCCTCCTCACTCTCGCGGGGCTCGGGCTCGCCGCGCAGGCCGCCTGGATCCCCGCCAAGGCCGCCCTGGCGCAGGTGCTGCTGGAGCGCGCCTTCGCCCGCACCCTGGCCGAGGGCCGGCCCGCCCGGCCCTGGCCCTGGGCCGATACCGAGCCGGTCGCCCGGCTCACCCTCGCGGGCCGCAGCTACGTGGTGCTGCGGGGCGGGAGCGGGCAGGCCCTGGCCTTCGGCCCCGGCCACCTGGACGGCACCCCGGAGGCCGGCGCGCCCGGAATCGCGGTCATCGCCGCCCACCGCGACACGCAGTTCGCGGTGCTGGGGCAGCTCGGTCCCGGCGATCCCGTCGCGGTCACCGGCCGCGACGGCCGGACCCTCCGCTTCCGCGTCACCGGCACGCGGGTGGCGCGCTGGGACGCCTCGGGCATCGACCCGCAGGCCCCCGGGCGGCACCTGGACCTCGTCACCTGCTGGCCCCTGGAGGCGCTGCAGGCCGGCCCGCTCCGGCTGATCGTCGAGACCGAGCTTGATCCGGAGGCGGGGCGTTCCTGACGGCTCGGCGTGGACAGTCAGCTTGGCCGCGCTTGCGCAAATGTGCGGTTTCGTGCGGATCTGTGCGGGTCAAGCCCGTGCGAGCCGTGCCTGTGAGCGAGATCGAACTGTCCGAGGCGCAGAGCCGCGCCATTGCCCAGACCGTGCGCGAGGCGCTGGCCCGCCGGCGCATCTCCCGGCAGACGCTGGCCGAAGAGGCCCGGATCAGCATCTCGACCCTGGAGAAGGCGCTCGCCGGTCGCCGGCCCTTCACCCTGGCGACGACGATCCGCCTGGAGGAGGCCCTCGGCCAGTCCCTCCGCCAGGAGCCGGGGCGACCGGCGCCGGAGGCGGCCCGCCACGCGCCCGACGAGCTCGGCTCCTACTCGCGGGAGAGCGTGGCCTGGATCGAGGGGCGCTACCTCACCCTGCGACCCTCGTTCGGGTCCGCGGGCGCGATCTTCGCCTACCGGACCGAGATCGCCTGGGATTCGGACGCGGCCCGCCTCGTGTTCCGCGAGGCCGAGCGGCTCGATGCCCCCTTCGCGCAATCCGGCAGCGTCGCCGTGCCGAGCCAGTCGGGCATGATCTACCTGGTGACCAACTGGCACGGGCAGCACCGCCTCGCGGTGCTGTGCCGCCCGAACATCCAGGGCGAGATGTACGGGGTCCTGACCACCCTCCACGCGGGGCGCGGCACGCAGCTGACCCCGGCGGCGGCGCCTCTGGCGCTGCTGCCCGAGCAGGCGGGCGCGCACGGGTACGGGCGGATCGGGCCGGAGGAGCCGGGCTACGCCCCGTACCGGGCCTCTCTCGCCCGGGTGCACGACGACGGCTACGCAACCTTCTTCAAGGGTGTCGCCTGACGGGATCTGATAGGGAGTGGCCCGGAGGCGCGGAGCGCGGCGGGCTTGGAGCGGGTACCGGGAATCGAACCCGGGTATTCAGCTTGGAAGGCTGCTGCTCTACCATTGAGCTACACCCGCGCGGGCGGACCGTTAGCACGCCGCTCCGCCCGTGAGAAGGTGGGTTCAGGCCAGACCCAGCGCGGCGCGGGCCTCCGCGGGGGTGGCGACGCGGCGGCCGTGACGGGCCACCGCCGCGGCGGCGAGCCCGACCAACTCGGCGTTGCTGGCCGCGAGGCGGTCCTTCGTCACCCGGATGTTGTCCTCCAGGCCGGTGCGGACCGCGTCGGCGCCGCGGGCGAGCGCCCAGTCCATCACGATCGCCTGGTTGCGGCCGATCCCGGCCGCCGTCCAGGTCGCCTCCGGTAGGATCCGCCGGGTCTCCGCGAGCAGGATGTCGAGGAGGTGCTCCTCGGCCGGCATCGCGTTCTGGACGCCCATGACGAACTGTACGTGCGGGCGCGCGTCGATCAGGCCCGCCGCCACGAGGCGCTTGGCGCCGTGCAGGTGCGAGAGGTCGAAGATCTCGATCTCGGGCCGGACGCCGTACTGCTTCATCTGGCTGGCGAGGTCCGTCACGAGGCTCGCGGAATTCTCGTAGACGATCGTCGGGAAGTTCACCGAGCCGGTGGACAGGGAGGCCATGTCGGGCCGGTGCTTGAGCGAGAGACCGCGGGCGGCCGGATCGCGCCCGCGCCCGCCCGTCGAGAACTGCACGATCATCCCCGGGCAATGCTTGCGCAGCCCCTCCTGCACGGCCGCGAACTTGTCCGGGTCGGAGGAGGGCGACTCGTCGTCGTTGCGAACGTGGATGTGGCAGAGCGTGGCGCCCGCCTCGAAGGCTTGGTGCGTCGACTCGATCTGCTCGGCGACGGTGACCGGAATGGCCGGGTTGTCTTTTTTGCGCGGCACGGAGCCGGTGATCGCCACCGCGATGACCACGGGCGCGTCGCTCCGGGATCCTGCCATTCGCCTGTCCTCCCTGCCTCAACGGGCTTCCGCGACCGGGATAGCGCCGTGGGATCCGGATCTGAACCGCCCGGCGCGGGCGGCAGGTCCGTGTGCGGGACATCTCCGGCCAGATGACAGCCTGGACTTGTGTCTCGCGGGCGCTTGCCGCACCTCTCGCTCCGCGAGGCACACGATGAACGACACCGTCCTGGTCCTGAACGGGCCGAACCTGAACCTGCTCGGCAAGCGCCAGCCGGAGATCTACGGCCGCGAGACGCTGGCCGACGTCGAGGCCCTGTGCCGGGAGACCGCCGCGGGCCTCGGCCTCGCGGTCGATTGCCGCCAGAGCAATGCCGAGCACGTGCTGATCGACGCGATCCACGAGTTTCGGGTCGGCTCGGCCGGCATCGTCATCAACGCGGGCGCCTACACCCACACCTCGGTGGCGCTCCTCGACGCGCTGAACACCTGCGAGGTGCCGGTGATCGAGTGCCACATCTCGAATGTCCACCGCCGCGAGGCCTTCCGCCACCACTCCTACATCTCCCTCTCGGCCACGGCCGTGCTGGCTGGGTTCGGGATCCACGGCTACGCGCTCGCCATCCGGCACCTCGCGCATCTGCGGGCCGACAAGCCCCCGCGGGTCGACGGGACCGCTTGAGGCGCGGATAGCGCCGCGATCAGGGTTGACGCTGGCGGAGACAGGGCGGAGGAGGGCGGTCAGGCCTCATTTCCACGCACGCTCCCCGGCCGGACCGGTCCTCTCGGCCCCGGAGAGCGCCCCAAGCGGAGCGCGCACGCCGCATGACCAGTCCCTTCCTGCCCCTCGACCGGACAGTGATCGCCCGGGAGGCGGCCAAGATGTTCCTCGAGATCGAGGCGGTGCTCTTCTACAAGGACGAGCCGTTCAAGTTCACCTCGGGTTGGGCGAGCCCTGTCTACACCGACAGTCGGAAGATCATCTCGTTCCCGCGCCTGCGCTCGGCACTGATGGACTTCGCCACCGCCACGATCGTGCGGGAGATCGGCTACGAGAAGCTCACGCACATCGCGGGCGGCGAGACCGCCGGCATCCCCTTCGCGGCCTGGATCGCCGACCGGATGATGCTGCCGATGCAGTACATCCGGAAGAAGCCCAAGGGCTTCGGCCGCAACGCCCAGATCGAGGGCGAGATCGTCGAGGGCGCCCGGACGCTGCTCGTCGAGGACCTCGCCACCGACGGGCGCAGCAAGGTCAATTTCTGCAAGGCCCTGCGCGATTCGGGCGCCCAGGTCGATCACTGCTTCGTGCTGTTCTACTACGACATCTTCCCCGACAGCGCCGCGCTGATGGAGGAGATCGGCATCAAGCTCCACTATCTCACCACCTGGTGGGACGTGCTGGCGGTGGCCAAGGAGATGGGCACCTTCGATCCGAAGACGCTCGACGAGGTCGAGCGTTTCCTCAACGCGCCGGCCGCGTGGTCGGCGGCCCACGGCGGCATCTCCGCCTTCGGCCAGGCCTGAGGGACAAATCACGATGGGCGTCGCCGAGCTGTTTCCCGCCGAGCGCCAGGAGGCGAAGCCGGTCGAGCGGATCACGATCCGCCGGCCGGACGACTGGCACATTCACCTGCGCGACGGCGCGATGCTAAAGGCGGTGCTGCCCTACACGGCGGCGCAGTTCGCCCGGGGCATCATCATGCCGAACCTCGTGCCGCCGGTGACCACGGTCGCGGCCGCGCGGGCTTACCGGGACCGGATCCTCGCCGCGCTGCCGGCCGGCATGGATTTCACGCCGCTGATGACCTGCTACCTGCGGGACGACACCGATCCGGACGAGATCGAGCGGGGCTTCGCCGAGAAGGTCTGGGTCGCCGCCAAGCTCTACCCGGCTGGCGCGACCACGAACTCGCACGCGGGCGTCACCGACCTCAACGGGATCGCGCCCGTGCTGGAGCGCATGGAGCGGATCGGCATGCCGCTGCTGATCCACGGCGAGGCGACCGACCCGGAGATCGACATCTTCGACCGCGAGGCCGCCTTCATGGAGGGCAGCCTGATCCCGCTGCTCGGCCGCCACCCGGGGCTGAAGGTCACCGTGGAGCACGCCACCACGGCGGAGATCCTCGACGTTGTCCGGGAGCACCGGAGCCGGTGCGCGGCCACGATCACCCCGCACCACCTCGTGATCAACCGCACCCACATCTTTCAGGGGGGCCTGCGCCCGCACCTGTACTGCCTGCCGGTGGCTAAGCGCGAGCGGCACCGGCTCGCCCTGCGCAAGGCCGCGACTTCCGGCGAGGCCTGCTTCTATCTCGGCACCGACACGGCTCCCCATGTCCGCGGCGCCAAGGAGGCGTCCTGCGGCTGCGCCGGCGTGTTCTGCGGGCCTTCCGCGCTCCAGACCTACGTGCAGGTCTTCGACGAGGAAGGGGCGCTGGACCGGTTCGAGGCCTTCGCGTCGCTGAACGGCGCCCGCTTCCACGGGCTGGAGCCGAATGCCGGGACCGTCACCCTGGAGCGCCGGGAGGGCCGCATCGCCGAGGCCGTCACAGTCGACGACACGGCGGTGGTTGTGTTCCGGGGTGAGGAGACGCTGCCGTGGTCGGTGGCGTGACGGCCGCAAAAAGGCTGCAAGCCGTCACCGCTTCGCTGCGCTCGCAAAGACGGTCATCAGCAATCCATCCTTTTAGCTAAAGCCATCTTTGCCTGGATCCGACCTCCGGTTACCGATCTTCCGTCGATCCGGAGGAGGGCAAGATGCAGGACGCGCGACAGGACGGCATCACGGCCATGGGCGCGGTAGACCTCGCCGCCGCCATCCGTGGCCGCGTGATCTCCTGCGTGGAGGTCATGCGCGCCTATCTGGAGCGGATCCATCGGATCAACCCGCAGGTGAACGCCCTCGTGGGCCTCGCCGACGACGCCGCGCTCCTGCGCGAGGCCGAGGCCGCCGACGCCGCCCTGGCGCGCGGTGATGCCATCGGCCCGCTGCACGGTTTCCCGCTGGCCGTGAAGGATCTCGACCCCGTCCGCGGCCTGCGATTCACCCAAGGCTCGCCGATCTTCGCCGACCGGATCGCCGAGACCGACTCGATCATGGTGACGCGCCTGCGCGCCGCCGGGGCGATCTTCATCGGCAAGACCAACATCCCCGAGTTCGGCCTCGGCTCGCATAGCTTCAACCCGGTCTACGGGGCCACCGGCAACGCCTACGATCCGGCCAAGACGGGGGGCGGGTCGAGCGGCGGCGCCGCCGTGGCGGTGGCCCTGCGGATGCAGCCGGTCGCCGACGGCAGCGACCATGCCGGCTCCCTGCGAAACCCCCCGGCGTTCAACAATTGCTACGGCCTGCGTCCGAGCTGGGGCCGGATTCCCGCCGAGGCCAAGGACGTGTTCAGCCCCGGCCTCGGCGTGCTCGGCGCCATCGGCCGCACGCCCGCCGATATCGGCCTGATGCTGTCCGTCCAGGCAGGCTACGATCCGCGTTGCCCGAACGCCATCCGCCAGGACCCGTCCGGTTTCGCGACGCCCCTCGCCCGGGACTTCCGCGGGACCCGAATTGCGTGGCTCGGCGATTGCGGAGGCCAGATCCCGTTCGATCCCGGCGTGCTCGACCTCGGTCGCTCCGCGCTCGCCACCTTCGTGGAGATCGGCTGTAGCGTCGAGGAGGCGGTGCCGCGCTTCGACATGGAGCAACTCTGGCAGGACTGGCTGGTGCTCCGCGCCCTGACGGTCGCGGCGGCGCTCCGTCCGTTCTACGACGAGCCCCGCCACCGGGCTCTGCTCAAACCGGAGGCCGCCTGGGAGGTGGAGCGGGGGCTCGCCCTCGGAGCCGATCGGATCATCGCGGCCCTGGAGGGCCGCACGCGCTGGTACGAGACCCTGCGGCGCTTCGCGGAGGCCTACGACTACCTCGTGATGCCGAGCGCGCAGGTCTTTCCCTTCGACAAAGCGTTGCGCTGGCCCGAGACGGTGGGCGGGCAGGCGATGGACACCTATCACCGCTGGATGCAGATCACGATCCCGGTGACGATGTCCGGCTTGCCGTCCCTCGATGTGCCGGCGGGTTTCGGAGAAAGCGGTCTGCCCACCGGCATCCAGATCGTTGGCCCCAACCACGGCGAACTCGCCTGCCTGCAGCTCGGCGCGGCCTACGACGCCGCGAGCAACTGGGTCCGGCGCTACCCGCCGCCGCTCGCGTGAGCAGCGCCGGGAATAGAAACCGCGCGCCCGGCCTGACGAACGCGTTGACCAGCCTCACATGCTCCGCTATGAGGCCCAACACTTCACGCGCGACCGGTGTCGATCCAAATCGGATCGCTGGCCGCCGCGAGGCGAGTTCGGATATCCGATGACCACGATCCTTATTGTAGCGGTAGCGTCACCGACGGGGCGGCCCTGAGATAGGGCCGCAATCCGAGTGGTGGCGCATGCAGGGTCCCTCGGGACCCTTTTTTATTGCCCGCTTCAGGACGGAGCGGGACCGGCGCAGACGGGATACCGAAGCGGACGGCACGTTCGGGCGAGGCGGGGACCGCCCCGCATGACGAGGGTGCGGTGGGAGAGGGCGGGGCAAGGCGGCGGTCTGAGGACCGCGGTGGCTCCGGAGAGCGCGAGGAGACGAGCATGAGCGGCGAGGTCATGACCGGGGCCGAGATGGTCATCCGGGCCTTCCAGGATCAGGGTGTCGACACGCTGTTCGGGTATCCGGGTGGCGCCGTACTTCCGATCTACGACGCGCTCTTCCACCAGAACGCCGTCAAGCACATCCTCGTCCGCCACGAGCAGGGCGCCGTCCACGCGGCCGAGGGCTACGCGCGCTCGTCCGGCAAGGTCGGCTGCGTCCTCGTCACCTCGGGTCCCGGCGCCACCAACATCGTCACCGGGCTGACCGACGCGATGCTGGATTCGATCCCGCTGGTCTGCATCACCGGCCAGGTCCCGACGCACCTGATCGGCACCGACGCGTTCCAGGAATGCGATACGGTCGGCATCACGCGCCACTGCACGAAGCACAATTACCTGGTCAAATCGATCGACGACCTGCCGCGCATCCTGCACGAGGCGTTCTACGTCGCCGCCAATGGCCGGCCGGGTCCGGTCGTCGTCGACCTGCCCAAGGACATCCAGTTCGCCTCCGGCCTCTACGAGCGCCCGGAGATCGCGAGCCACAAGACCTACCGCCCGGCCGTGAAGGGCGATTCCGACCGGATACGCGCGGCCGTCGAGCTGATGGCGACCGCGCGCCGGCCTGTCTTCTACACCGGCGGCGGCGTGATCAACTCGGGTCCGGAGGCCTCCCGCCTGCTGCGCGAGCTCGTCCGCGAGACCGGCTTCCCGATCACTTCGACGCTGATGGGCCTCGGCGCCTATCCGGGTACGGACGAGAAGTTCCTGGGCATGCTCGGCATGCACGGGACCTACGAGGCCAACCTCGCGATGCACGAGTGCGACGTGATGATCTGCGTCGGCGCCCGGTTCGACGACCGGATCACCGGCCGGCTCGACGCGTTCTCGCCCTTCTCCAAGAAGATCCACATCGACGTCGACGCCTCCTCGATCAACAAGGTGGTCAAGGTCGATATCGGGATCGTCGGCGACTGCGCCTCGGTGCTGGCCGACATGCTGGAGGCGTGGCGCGCCCTGCCGTCGCGGCCCGAGAAGTCCAACCTCGAATCGTGGTCCCAGAAGATCAGCACCTGGAAGGCGCGGGACTGCCTCGCCTACTGGCCGTCGGGCACGATCATCAAGCCGCAATACGCCGTGCAGCGCCTCTACGAGGCCTGCAAGGCCCGCGAGACCTACATCACCACCGAGGTCGGCCAGCACCAGATGTGGGCCGCCCAGTACTTCAAGTACGACGAGCCGAACCGCTGGATGACCTCCGGGGGCCTCGGCACGATGGGCTACGGCCTGCCGGCGGCGATCGGCACGCAGCTCGCGCATCCGGACGGGCTCGTGATCGACATCGCCGGCGAGGCCTCGATCCTGATGAACATGCAGGAGATGTCGACGGCGGTGCAGTACCGCCTGCCGATCAAGGTCTTCATCCTGAACAACGAGTACATGGGCATGGTCCGGCAGTGGCAGGAGCTGCTTCACGGCTCGCGCTACTCGCAGAGCTACTCGGAGAGCCTGCCGGACTTCGTCAAGCTGGCGGAGGCCTACGGCGCCAAGGGCATGCGCTGCGAGAAGCCGGGCGACCTCGACGGCGCCATCGCCGAGATGCTCGCCCATGACGGCCCGGTGATCTTCGACTGCATCGTCGACAAGACCGAGAACTGCTTCCCGATGATCCCATCGGGCAAGGCGCACAACGAGATGCTCCTGTCCGATTACCTCGGCGAGACCGGCGTCGAGCTCGGCGACGTGATCTCCGAGGAAGGCAAGATGCTGGTGTGAGGACGGGCGGCCCGGCGTCACCGCCGGGCCGCGATCCGCCGCTGCGGCGGCGATGGGTCGAGCGACGAGGACGAGGCCGGCGATGAACGCGATGAACACCCACTACCCCGATGCCGTCCGCGTCGAGCCGGTGAACCGGCACACGCTGGCGGTGATCGTCGACAACGAGCCCGGCGTGCTCGCCCGCATCTCGGGTCTGTTCTCCGGTCGCGGCTACAACATCGAGAGCCTGACCGTCTCCGAGACCGAGGAGGCGCGCCATATCTCGCGCATCACCATCGTGACCACCGGGACGAACGCCGTGATCGAGCAGATCAAGGCGCAGCTCGACCGGCTGGTGCCGGTGCACCGGGTCGTGGACCTGACGCTCCAGGGCAACGCCCTCGAGCGCGAGATCTGCCTCGTGAAGGTGAAGGGCGAGGGCGAGCATCGGAGCGAAGCGCTACGTCTCGCCGCCGCCTTCGGCGCCAAGACTTTGGACGCCACGCTCAACTCCTTCGTGTTCGAGCTGACCGGCGCCACCGAGGATGTCGACCGGTTCGTGCGCCTGATGAGCGTGATCGGGCTGGTGGAGATCTGCCGGACCGGCATCTCCGCGATGGGGCGCGGGGCGGAGCCGCTGTAGGTCTCGCAGGACGGTCTTGCCTACACCTGTCGACGTCGGACGGGCGATCGTCCCTGCATGTACGCTCCTCAACGGCCGATCACGTCTGCTATGATGTGGTCTCCGCAAGGGAGGCATTGCGATGGAAGCCAAGGTCGTCCGGTGGGGCGATGACTTCGCCATCAAGCTCACGCCCGTGGAGGCCGAAGAACTCGGCGTCCGTGAAGGCACGACCGTAGAGGTGAAAAGGGCAAGCTCGCCCGCGCCGCGCCCTGTCGTGAACGGGGAGCCCGTCATGACGCTCGCCGAGATGATCGCCGAGATGGAACGCCTCGGCCCCTCGCATCGACCGGAACTGGTCGATTGGGGACCGGATGTCGGTTCAGAGATCATCCGTGACGACTGATTCCGAACCGCTTGAAGCCGGCACCCTCGTCTGGGTTGATCTCAGGCCGAGCCTGGGCCGCGAGCAGGATGGCGTGCGACCGGCCGTTGTCGTATCGAGCAGAGACTTCCACAGGCTGAACGCAACGGCCATCGTCTGCCCGATCACCGGCAACGTGAAACCGTGGCCGACCAAGGTCATCCTGCCGCCCGGCCTCGCGGTCTCCGGCGCCGTCCTGACCGATCAGATCCGGTGTCTCGATCGCGCCAAGCGCGGCTTCCGTCGTGTTGGAGCTGTAACGGACGAAGTTCTGCTCGCCATCCGTATCAAGCTTCATGAGTTGATCGGGATTGCGGTCGTCCCACCGCTCGCGCCGTACCCCAACCAGGAGTCACAGTGACCGCCCGCACCCTCTACTACGCCCCCGGCGCCTGCTCGCTCGCCGCCCACATCATCCTGGAGGAATCCGGGCTGCCCTACGAGGGCGTCAAGCTCGATCTCGCCGCGGGCGACCAGCGGCGGCCGGAATACCTGTCCATCAACGACCGCGGCCGCGTGCCGGCGCTGACCGAGGACGGCTGGGTACTGACCGAGTGCGCGGCCATCATGCGCCACGTCGCCCGTCAGGTGCCGGACAAGGCGCTGTGGCCCACGGATCTCCGCGAGCAGGCCGCCGCCGACGAGTGGCTCGGCTGGCTCGCCTGCAACCACCACATCACCTACGCCCATGTCCGCCGCCCTGAGCGCTACACTGAGGACGAGAGCGCCTTCGACGGCATCAAGGCCAAGGCCGCCAACACCTACGCGGATCTCGCCACCATGACCGAGGTGCGCCTCTCGCACGGCGGCTGGGCCGTGGGCGACCGCTTCAGCGTCGTCGATGCCTACCTGACGGTCTTCTGGTTCTGGGCCAACGGCCCGGTGCTTCGGTTCGACATGGCCGGGCGCTTCCCGGCGTGGACCAGCCATGCGCGCCGCGTCGCCGAGCGACCGGCCGTGCAGGCCGTCTTCGCCCGCGAGGGGCTGCCGCTCCCGCGCTGACGGCGTCCGGTCGCGGCCCTCTTGCCGCGGCCGTCGAATCGGCCTACAGCGCGTACCGTACGGTACGGTACGCAATTCGCGATGATGCAGGCCAGCGCCACAGCAGAGCAGGACGCCCCGTCGGCACGCCAGCAGGCGGTGCTCGACGCCGTGCTCGGCCTGATGGTCGAGGACGGCGAGCAGCTCACCATGGACGCGGTTGCGCGCCGGGCGAGCTGCTCGAAGGAGACGCTCTACAAGTGGTTCGGCGACCGGGACGGGTTGCTGACCGCGACGGTGCGCTGGCAAGCCTCCCGGGTCCATGCCGGGACTGATAGCGCTCAGGTGCTCGACGGCGCGACCCTGCGGGAGCGCCTGCAGGACTTCGCCGTGACGTGGCTGGAGGTCATCACCGGCCCGACCTCGGTGGCGCTGAACCGCATCGCCATCGCGCATGCGGGCACGCGCAAGAGCAATCTCGGCGGCATCGTGCTCGCGAACGGCCGCTTCGCCATCGGCGAGCGGGTGAAGCCCGTGCTGGAGGCGGGGCGCGCCGCCGGCCTGCTCACCTTCGCCGACAGCGAGGCCGCCTTCCGCACCTTCTTCGGCCTCGTCGGCCGGGATATCCAGATTCGCCTTCTGCTCGGCGAGACCCTCGACCTCGACGGGGCCGAGATCCGGCGCGATGCGGGCCGCGCCGTCGAGCAGTTCCTGGCCCTCTACGGCCGGGCCAACCCCGACCCGAAACACCGAACTTAAGAGGAGACAGACATGCGGGTGTATTACGATCGCGACGCCGACCTGAACCTGATCAAGGGCAAGAAGGTCGCCATCGTCGGCTACGGCAGCCAGGGCCACGCCCACGCGCTCAACCTGCGCGATTCCGGCGTGAAGGACATCGTCATCGCGCTCCGCGAAGGCTCCGCCACCGCCAAGAAGGCCGAGCACGAGGGCTTCAAGGTCCTGTCGGTCGCCGAGGCCGCCAAGTGGGCCGACGTGGTGATGATGCTCACCCCCGACGAGTTGCAGGGCGACATCTACCGCGAGTCCCTCGAGGGCAACATGAAGCAGGGCGCCGCGCTCCTGTTCGCCCACGGACTCAACGTCCACTTCAACCTGATCGAGCCGCGCAAGGACCTCGACGTCCTTATGGTCGCCCCGAAGGGTCCGGGCCACACCGTGCGCTCCGAGTACCTCCGCGGCGGCGGCGTGCCGACCCTGATCGCCATCGCGCAGGACGCGTCCGGCAACGCCCACGACCTCGGCCTGTCCTACGCCTCGGCGAATGGCGGCGGCCGCGCCGGCATCATCGAGACAACCTTCAAGGAGGAGTGCGAGACCGACCTGTTCGGCGAGCAGGCCGTGCTCTGCGGCGGCCTCGTCGAGCTGATCAAGGCCGGCTTCGAGACCCTGGTCGAGGCGGGCTACGCCCCCGAGATGGCCTATTTCGAGTGCCTCCACGAGGTGAAGCTGATCGTCGACCTCATCTACGAGGGCGGCATCGCCAACATGAACTACTCGATCTCCAACACGGCCGAGTACGGCGAGTACGTCACCGGCCCGCGCATCGTCACGCCCGAGACCAAGGTCGAGATGAAGCGCGTGCTGAACGACATCCAGTCGGGCACCTTCACCCGCAACTGGATGCTGGAGAACAAGGTCAACCAGACCTCGTTCAAGGCGACCCGCGCCAAGCTCGCCGCCCACCCGATCGAGGAGGTCGGCGCCAAGCTCCGCGGCATGATGCCGTGGATCTCCGAGAAGGCGCTGGTCGACAAGACCCGCAACTGATCGCTTCGGATGACGACGCGGCCGGGCTTCGCTCGGCCGTCAGGGGCCCGGTCACGCGAAGGCGTGACCGGGTTTGCTCTTTTCCGTGGCGCACCCTTTCCCGGACGCCTGAAACGCAGTGGAAGGTGATCCGGGAACCAGCACAAGAAGCGCCGCGAAAGCGGCACAGGTTGTTGCAGGCAGACGCTTCGCGAAGTCTCTCGCTGGATCCCGGGTCGCATTCCGCTGACGCTCCCTGCGCCCGGGAAAGGGGCGCGCGTGAACGGTCTCACGGCTGGCCCGTCTGGCCGCGCCATATTGTGTCTGGGCAGGCAGGATCACCCGCCCAACGCCCAGGTTGCCGAAGGCGACCCTCATGACCATAAGCCCCGCAGCGGTCCCACCCCTACGAGGACCGGCACGCGGAGAGGACACCCATGGCATCGCTCTATTCCGACGCGCACCGGGCGCTGCAGGAGGAGTTCGGCACCACCAAGCTCGCCGTGCGCCTCGACGAGGACTGGGTCCACGAGAGCATCCAGCCGGACGAGGCCGCCTTCATCGGCTCCCGCGACATGTTCTTCCTCTCGACCGTCGATCCGGACGGGATGCCGACCGTCTCCTACAAGGGCGGCCCCACCGGCTTCGTGAAGGTGCTCGACCCCGGCACGCTGGTGTTCCCGGGCTTCGACGGCAACGGCATGTTCTACTCGATGGGCAACATCGAGGGTCAGGCCAAGGTCGGCCTGCTGTTCATCGACTTCGAGACGCCGCACCGCATCCGCGTGCAGGGCCACGCGACGCTGCTGCGCGACGACGCCCTGATGGCCGAATACACCGAGGCCAAGTACCTCGTGAAGGTCGCGGTGACGAAGATCTGGATCAACTGCCCGCGCTACATCCACAAGTACCGGAAGCTCGAGCAGAACAAGTACGTGCCGCGGCCCGGACGCGAGACCCCGCTCGCCGCCTGGAAGCGCCTCGACCTCGCGGGCGACGTGATCAGCGACGCCGACAAGGCCCGCGTCGCCCAGGAGGGCCGGCTGGAAGTCTCGGAGTACGAGGCGCTGATGGCCCGCGGCGAGGCCTGAGCCGCTACCGCGCCCGCGCCACGATGAACACCCGCGGGAAGGCGAGCAGGCGCCGCCCGTCGCTGCGCGGCGGGTAGGCGGCGTCGATCGCGCGGGTGTAGGCCGCCAGGAAGCCGGCCCGCTTCTCCGCATCCAGCGGGTCGAGGAACGGCCGGAGCCCGGTCGCGCTGACCCACTCCACGATGGCGGCGGCGTCCGCCATGCGGTGGTGGTAGGCGGTGCGCCAGACATCGACCTCGGCGGCGCGCGGCGCCAGCAGGTCGTAGTAGGCGGCGGGTTCCAGCATCCGCCCGAGGCGGCCGGCAATGGCCGGGCCGCCGATCGCGGCCGCCCAGGCGCCGTCCGCCGCGACCGCGCGCATCAGGCGGTGGGTGGGTTCGGAGAGGTTGTCGGGCATCTGCACGGCGAGGACGCCGCCCGGGGCGAGGAGGCCGAACAGCCGCGGCAGCAGGCTCGCGTGGTCCGGCAGCCACTGGAGGACGGCGTTGGCGTAGATCAGGTCCGGGGCGCGCTCGGGCACCCAGGTCGCGGCGTCGGCCTGCGCGAAGGCGAGGCCGGGCAGGCGGGCGCGGGCGCTCTTCAGCATGGCGGGCGACGTGTCGAGGCCAATCACCTCGGCGTCCGGATAGCGCGCCGCGATCAGCGCGGTGGAATTGCCCGGCCCGCAGCCGAGATCGACGGCCAGACGCGGCGCGTCGAGGGGCACGCGGGCGAGGAGCTCGGCGGCGGGGCGGGTCCGCTCGTCCTCGAAGCGGGTGTAGAGGGCGGGGTTCCAGTCGGCCATCACACCCTTTTGTCCGATCCGTTCAGCAGCCGAGCCGGTCGGCGAGGTCTGCCAGGTCCCGCGCCGCGTGGGTCACTGGCACCGTCGGCGCGGTCTCGCCGCCGGCCGGGCCATGCTCGTGCGGGCGGGCGATGTGGGCTGTGGCGAGCCCGTGGCTCGCGGCCGCCGCGAGGTCGTTCGCGTGGGCGGCGACCATCATGGTCTCGCCCGCCGCGAAGCCGAAGGCCGCGACGGCGTCGCGGTAGAGCGCCGGCTTCGGCTTGTAGTCGCGGGAATAGCCGGCGCCGAGGATGGCGTCGAAGATCAGGCCGTTGCGGCGGGCGAGGTCGGCCATCAGCCGGACAGGCCCGTTGGAGTTCGGCGCCAGGAGGTGCTTCTCGCGCAGGCGATGCAGCGCGTCCGGCACCTCGGGCCACGCGTCGAGCCGGTGCCACGCCTGGACCAGCTCGCCCCGCACGGCCTCGGAGACGCCCGCGATGCCGAACTGCGCCAGCACGTCGGGCAGCGATTCGGCCTGGAGCGTGTCGAGGTCGACGTAGGGTCGGGCGCCGGAGCGCACCGTCTCCATCGAGGGATTGTACCGCGCCCGCCACGCGTCCGCGAAGGCGCCGGCATCGAGGTCCGGCGCGAGGGGCGCGAGCAGCCGAGCCGCCTCGCGGGCGACGCCGGAGCGCCAGTCGACCAGCGTCCCGAAGACGTCGAAGACCAGCGCCCGGACGGTCACCGCACCGCCTGGAGGCTCGGACCGCGCCGGACGAAGCCGACGATGTCCTTGACCGCATCGAGCGTCTGCGCCGCGATAATCTCGGCCCGGGCGGAGCCATCGGCCAGCACGGCGTCGATATGGCCCGGATCGGCGGTGAGGCGGCGCATCTCCCCGGCGATCGGCGCGAGGCTCGTCACCGCGAGGTCGGCGAGCGCCGGCTTGAAGGCCGAGAATTGCGCCCCGCCGTAATCGCGCAGCACCTCTTCGCGGGTGATGCCGGCGAGCGCGGCGTAGATCCCCACGAGGTTGTCGGCCTCGGGCCGCTCCTTCAGCCCCGCCACATCGGAGGGCAGGGGCTCCGGATCGGTCTTGGCCCGGCGGATCTTCTGGGCGATGGCGTCCACGTCGTCCGTGAGGTTGATGCGGGAATTGTCGGACGGGTCCGACTTCGACATCTTCTTGGTGCCGTCGCGCAGGGACATGACCCGGGCGGCCGGGCCGCCGATCAGCGGCTCGGTGATCGGGAAGAACGCGTCGCCGTGGCCGTGCGCGGCGATCGAGCCCGAAAAATCGGTGTTGAACTTCTGGGCGATGTCCCGGGTCAGCTCCAGGTGCTGCTTCTGGTCCTCTCCGACGGGCACGTGCGTCGCCCGGTAGGCCAGGATGTCGGCGGCCATCAGGACCGGGTAGTCGTAGAGGCCGATCGAGGCGTTCTCCCGGTCCTTGCCGGCCTTCTCCTTGAACTGGGTCATGCGGTTCAGCCAGCCGAGGCGGGCGACGCAGTTGAACACCCAGGCGAGCTCGGCGTGCTGCGGCACCTGGCTCTGGTTGAACACGATCGACCGCTTCGGATCGATGCCGGCGGCGAGGAAGGCGGCCGTGACCTCGCGGATCTGGCCGCGCAGTGCCTCAGGGTCCTGCCAGACGGTGATCGCGTGCAGGTCGACCACGCAGTACAGGCACTGCGCGTCGCGCGCCTGCATCTCCACGAAGCGCTTCACGGCCCCGAGATAGTTGCCGAGATGCAGGTTGCCGGTGGGCTGGACGCCCGAGAAGACCAATTCGGTGAACGCGGCCATCGGCGCCGATCCTGAGCAAGGGAAGACCGGGGCTCCGCGCCGTCCGGGCGCGGGGTTACTCGCACCCGTAGGCCGGAATGGTCAAGGACGCGCTCACGGCTCCCGCGTGGGCAGCTTCGCGCTGGGGCAGAGGTCGACCAGCACGCAGCGCCCGCAGGCCGGGCGCTGATGATGGCAGACCTTCTGGCCGTGCAGCATCAGGATCTCGTGATTGTCGTAGAGATCCTGCGCGCTCCAGTCGGCGGGGAGCTGCGCCCGCAGGATCTGGTGCGCCGGGCCGACATCGACCCGCCCGCCGATCAGCCCGAGGCGCTGGGCGACCCGGTGATGGTGGCTGTCCACCGGCAGGGCCGGCATCCGCAGGGTGGAGAAGGACAGGACCGCCGCGCTGGTCTTCGGCCCGACGCCCGGGATCGCCTGCAGCCACGCCCGCGCGGCCTCGACCTCCATGTCGGCCAGGAAGGCGAGGTCGAGGCTGCCGCACCGGGCGCGCAGCGCCCGGAGCACGTCGCGGATGCGCGGCGCCTTCAGCTCCGGCCAGGTCACGCCCGCGATGGCGGCCTCGATCTCCGGCACCTCCGCGTCGATCACCGCCTCCCAGTCGGTGAAGCGCGCGCGCAGGGCCTTGAAGGCCCGGCCGGACTCGGCGTTGCGGGTCCGGTGCGACAGGAGCGAAGAGATGAGTTCGCTGACCGGATCCAGGCTGTGGAAGTACGGGATCGGGCAGCCGTAGACCGGGCAGAGCCGGGCATGGACCGCGAGCGCCTTCTCGGCGAGGGCGGGATCCGTGACGGCGGGGGCCGGCTTGCGGCGCGGATGCGGGGCGGTCCCGGTTCTAAGATCGGCGGCGGGCATGTCGGGCGAATCCGCGAGCCCGTATCGCTGTTCCTGGCAGTTCGAGGCAGCGGCGATCTGTCCGCCTGCCGGGCTCGCACGCTTCCGGCGGAGAGCACGGCCGGCGGCGACGCGCGACCTGTTCCCTCTCCCGCACGGGAGAGGGGACCCGCGCCCGATCCTGAAGCTATCGTCGGAGCAGAAGGGCGCCGCACGCCCGCGCCGGATGGCGGTCGCCTACTTCACTAGCGCATAAATATTCACATCCAGGTTGTCGTCGGTGCCGTCCTTGAGGTCTGTGGCGTATTCCTCGACGAACCGGTCCTGCACGACGATGTCCTTGGCGTCGAGATAGGCGGTCAGCGTCTCGTAGGTGCTGTCGATCGACTCGTAGGAGCCCTTGTGGGCGAAGCGCAGCGCCTTGCCGGAGGGCGTCGTGCCGAAGCGCAGGCCGTCGGTCTCGGCCGGCGCCGGGCTGGGCGCGGCCGCCACGGGGATCATCGCCTCGAACTCGAACCCGTCGTCGTCGGTGCGGGTGAAGACCGCCAAGGGCCGGCCCGCCGGCGCGACGCCGAGCTTGGCGAGGTCGGCCTCCATCCGCGCGAAGGCCTGCTTCAGGTTCGGCACGGCCTCCTCCCACTTGGTCTTGCCCGACAGGATCGCGGCGGGCTTGGCCGGCAGGGTGACCTCGTCGACGTCGCCCGGCTCGCCGGCCTTGTCGATGAGCGTCGGGCGCGCGGGCGTTCCCACGGCGGATTGTCCCGCGGGCGGGGGGGCCACCGATTGCTGCGGGGCCGGGGCCGCGCTCTTGTTCGGGTCGGCCACCGGGTTCGGCGCCGTCGTGGTCGGCAGCGGGTTCGTCTGGGCCGGCGCGGGCGCCGCGGACGGCGGCGGCGCGGGCTGCTGCTGCGCGGCGATCGGACCGCCCGACGCGAGCACGAGGGCGGTCGAGAGGGCAACGAGCGGACGAAGGCGGATCACGGGCGGCGCTCCGGTCGAGGCCCGCGGATGATCGCGCGGGCTCCCGCCGCGTAACCTAGTGGCGAACGGGACGGCCCGCGAGGGCGCCGTGGACGAGAGCCGCGGGTGCGGCGCATCTGCCACGCCGCTGCACCCCTCGCGTCGGGCGGTCGCTTTTGCGATATAGCCGGCCCCTTCCTCACCTGCGGGACCGCATGAGCGCACTCGCCCACAGACGCTTCCTGAAGATGCACGGCGCCGGCAACGCGATCGTGGTGCTGGACCTGCGCGGCTCCGTCGCGACGGTGCGGCCCGAGGAGGCGCGGGCGATCGCCCAGGATCCCGCCTCGGCCTTCGATCAGCTGATGGTCCTGCACGATCCCGTGAGCCCGGGCACGGACGCGTTCCTGCGAATCTACAACACCGACGGTTCGGAATCGGGCGCCTGCGGCAACGGCACGCGCTGCGTCGCCTACGCGATGCTCGACGACCCTGCCATGGCCCGGCCGGCCGAGGGCGGGCGGCTGACCCTGGAGACTCCCGCCGGCCTGCTGGGCGTGCGCCGCGTCTCGGAGCGGGCCTTCACGGTCGATATGGGCCGGCCGCGGCTCGCCTGGGACGAGATCCCCCTGTCGGAGCCCTTCCCCGACACGCGCCGGATCGAGCTGCAGATCGGCCCGATCGACGATCCGATCCTGCACTCGCCGGCCGTCGTGAACATGGGCAACCCGCACGCGGTGTTCTTCGTGGAGCAGGATCCGGGGTCCTTCGATCTCGCCCGGATCGGCCCAATGCTGGAGAATCATCCGCTGTTCCCGGAGCGCGCCAACATCTCGGTGGCGCAGGTGACGGGCCGCGAGACGATCAAGCTGCGCGTCTGGGAGCGCGGCGCCGGGCTGACGCTCGCCTGCGGCACCGCCGCCTGCGCCACCGTGGTGGCTGCCTCGCGCCTCCGGATGATCGGCCGGCAGGCCAGCGTCGCGCTGCCGGGCGGCGAACTGTTCGTCGAGTGGCGCGCCGACGACCACGTCCTGATGACCGGCCCGGTCGCGCTCGTCGCCGAGGGGACCCTGGCGCCGGAGCTGTTCGACAGCGCGGCCTGATGGCGGTCGAGACCCTCACCTTCGGCTGCCGCCTCAACACCGTCGAGTCCGAGGCGCTGCGGGCTCACGCGGCGGCGGACGGGCGCGACCGCGTGGTGGTGAACACCTGCGCGGTCACGGCCGAGGCCGGGCGGCAGGCCCGCAAGGCGATCCGGCGCATCGCGCGGGAACGGCCCGGGGCCGAGATCGTCGTCACCGGCTGCGGCGCCGAGGTCGAGACGGAGGCTTACGCGGCCATGCCGGAGGTGGCCCGCCTCGTCGGCAACGCCGAGAAGCTGCGGCCCGACGGCTGGTCGTCGGCCGCGACCGGCCCGGGCGCCGTCATGGCGGCGCGGGTGGCCGAGCCGACGCGGATCGAAGCCATGGCCGGGCACACCCGCGCCTTCGTGCCCGTGCAGAATGGCTGCGACCACCGTTGCACCTTCTGCGTGATCCCGTTCGGCCGCGGCGTCTCGCGCTCGGTGTCGGCTTCCGACGTGATCGCGCAGGTCCGGACCCTCGTGGCACATGGCGGCCGCGAGGTCGTGCTCACCGGCGTCGACCTCACCGCCTACGGCCGGGATCTCGCCGGCCCGGCCCCGTCGCTGGGTGGCCTCGTGCGGTCGATCCTCCGGGCGGTGCCCGACCTCCCGCGCCTGCGGCTCTCCTCCATCGATTCCGTGGAGGCCGACGACGCCCTGCTGGCGGCGATCGCCGAGGAGGAGCGGCTGATGCCCCACCTGCACCTGTCGCTGCAGGCCGGCGACGACCTGATCCTCAAGCGCATGAAGCGCCGGCACCTGCGCGCCGACGCGATCCGCTTCTGCGCGACGGTGCGGCGGCTGCGGCCCGACATGGTGTTCGGCGCCGACCTGATCGCGGGATTCCCGACGGAGACGGAGGCGCAGTTCGCCCGCTCCCTCGCCCTCGTGGCGGAATGCGGCCTGACGCACCTGCACGTCTTCCCCTATTCCCCGCGCCCCGGGACGCCGGCCGCGCGCATGCCGCCGGTGGCGCCGGATGCGATCCGCGCGCGGGCGGCGCGGCTGCGGGAGGCCGGGTCCGACGCCCTGCGCCGGCACCTCGACGCCCAGGTCGGCCGCCGTCTCACGGTGCTGGCGGAGCGCGGCGGCGTCGGGCGGAGCCCGGATTTCACCGCGGTGCGGTTGCCGGGCGCGGCCGAGGCGGGAACGTTCCACGACTTCGCCATCGCCGGCCACGACGGCGCGCGGCTGATCGGGGCCTAGCGCTACCCGTTCCCGTCGAGACAGAGCCTGCGTGGCCGACCGTGACGCGGGTCCCCTCTCCCGTGCGAGAGAGGGACAGGGTGAGGGATGTGCGGCATCCGCAGAAAGCTCGACGGACCCGCACGTCGACCGCGTGCTCGATCCTGACGCTTCTCGCCCCTCACCTCAGCCCTCTCCCGCACGGGAGAGGGGGCGCGTCGCGCTCTGCCGCTGCCGATATGCTCCGCCGGACGCGTGCGAACCGCGTCGCCTGTCCGCGGCATTGAGGCGGGCGCCGTAGCCCCGCGCCGGATCGCGCCGCGGCTCACGCCCCCATCGCCGCGACGGCCTCGGCGATGTGTGGCGGCGGCGGCGCCGTCACGGTGATCGCGTCGCGCTTCGGGTAGAGCGGGATCGACAAGGTCCGCGCGTGCAGGTGCAGGGCGCTGCCCCGCGGGGCCCCGCCGTAGATCGCGTCGCCCAGGATCGGCCAGCCGGAGGCGGCACAGTGCACGCGGAGCTGATGCGTCCGGCCGGTGACCGGCTTCAGCGCCAGCCAGGTCCGCCCGCCGGCGCGGCCGAGCACCCGCCAGTGCGTCAGCGACGGGTCGCCCGCGGGGTCGGCCTTCATCCACCACGAGCGCGGATCGTCCGAGCGGCGGGCGAGCGGCAGGTCGATGCTGCCGACCTCCTCCGCGGGGCCGCCCTCTACGATCGCCCAGTAGGTCTTGTCGATGGCGCTGCCGGAGAACAGCTTGCCGAGCCGCGCCAGGGCCTTGGCGTGGCGGCCGAGCGCGAGGCAGCCGGAGGTGTCGCTGTCGAGCCGGTGCGCGGCCTCGGGGCGGCGGGGCAGGCCGAACCGGAGGGCGTCGAGGTGGTCGGTGAGCGTCTCGCCGCCGCGGGGACCGGGATGGACCGGCAAACCCGCCGGCTTGTCGATGACGAGCAGCAGGGCATCGCGGTAGAGGAGGCGCGCGCCTATGTCGAAGGCGTTGGACATCCGGATCGGCTAGAGGGTCGGTGCCGGCGGGGCAAGGTGGGGCGAGGACGCGATTTCATGGCGAGCGAGGAGAAGCCCGGCTGGTTCGGACGCCTGTTCGGGCGCAAAGGCCAGCCCGGACCCGAGGATCAGCTCGCGGACAAGCCCGAGGACAAGCCGGAGGCCGAACTATCACCGGAGGCCGCCTCGCCCTCCGAGGGGGAGCCGGACTTCGCCACCGCCGCGGAGGATGTCGCGCACGTCCCGCTGCCGCCCGAGGAGACCGGCGAGCCGGTCCCGGACGCGGTCGAGGGCGCGGACCTGCTGCCCGTGGAGGGCGAGTCGGAGCGCCCGCCGGCCGGCACCGCCGGCGACGACCCCGCGCACGGGGCCGACCCGGTCGATACGGGCGATGTGGTCCGGGAGCCGGCGGTCGAGGCGATGCCCGACATCCAGCCCATCGACAGCGCCGCGGCCCTCGCCCACGACGCCGGCGCCGGGCCGGACCGCGAGCCGGAGGCCAAGGGCTGGTGGAACCGCCTCACCTCGGGGATGAAGCGGACCTCGTCGGCCCTGTCCGACCGGGTCACCGGCCTGTTCACCAAGCGCAAGCTCGACGCCACCACGCTGGAGGATCTTGAGGACGCGCTGATCCAGGCCGATTTCGGCCTGGAGACCGCGATGCGGGTCTCGGAGGCGGTCGGCAAGGGCCGCTACGAGAAGGGCATCTCGCCGGACGAGGTGCGGGCGATCCTGGCCGCGGAGGTCGAGCGGGCGCTGGAGCCCGTGGCGGTGCCGCTGGCGATCGATTCCGCGAAGAAGCCGTTCGTGATCCTCACCGTCGGGGTGAACGGCGCCGGCAAGACCACGACGCTCGGCAAGCTCGCCTCGAAGCTGCGCGCGGAGGGGCGCACCGTGATGCTGGCGGCGGGCGACACGTTCCGGGCGGCGGCGATCGACCAGCTCAAGGTCTGGGGCGCGCGCACCGGCACGCCGGTGATCAGCGGCGCGCAGGGTGCCGACGCGGCGGGCCTCGCCTTCGACGCCCTCAAGCAGGCCTCCGCCGCCGGGACCGACGTGCTGCTGATCGACACGGCGGGCCGCCTCCAGAACAAGGCCGGCCTGATGGACGAGTTGGAGAAGATCGTCCGGGTGCTGCGCAAGCAGGATCCGGAGGCGCCGCACGCCACGCTCCTCGTCCTCGACGCCACGGTCGGCCAGAACGCGCTCAGCCAGGTGGAGCTGTTCTCGCAGGCGGCCCCGGTCTCCGGCCTGGTGATGACCAAGCTCGACGGCACCGCCCGGGGCGGCATCCTGGTGGCGCTGGCGGCGAAGTTCGGCCTGCCGGTGCACTTCATCGGCGTCGGCGAGGGCGTGGAGGATCTGGAGCCCTTCGCGGCCCGGGACTTCGCCCGGGCGATCGCCGGGCTGGAGAAGGATTAGGACGCGGCCGCCCGCCGAGCTTTCGTGCGCGACGTCATGGACATCGCGCGCTCCGCGTTCCACACACCCCGGAAAATCCCGTTCGACGCGTCCAGCCCCTCGTGAGCGTCGTACCAGAGCCTATCGAGCGTATGCAGATCGAATCCGTCCCCCCGCACCGCCACCTGCCGCCGCTCGTGAAGCTGGCGCTGGAACTCGGCCCGCTGGTGCTGTTCTTCTTCGGCAACGCCTATTCCGAGAAGTTCGGCGTCGCTCCGGACCAGAAGTTGTTCGTGGCCACCGGCCTGTTTATCGCGGCGACCGTGGTGGCCCTGGCGATCCACTACGTGATGGTGCGGCGCCTGCCGATCATGCCGCTCGTGTCCGGCGTGGTGGTGGTGGTGTTCGGCGGCCTGACCCTGGCGCTGCAGGACAAGACCTTCATCATGGTCAAGCCGACCATCGTGAACGCCCTGTTCGGCACCGTGCTGCTCGGCGGCCTCGCCTTCGGGCGCTCGCTGCTGTCGGTGGTGCTCGATTCGATGTTCAGCCTCACCGACGAGGGCTGGCGCAAGCTGACCTTCCGCTGGGGCGTGTTCTTCTTCGTCCTGGCGGCCCTCAACGAGCTGGTGTGGCGGACCCAGACGGAGGATTTCTGGGTGAACTTCAAGGTGTTCGGCATCATGCCGATCACCGTGCTGTTCGCCCTGGCGCAGACGCCGCTGCTGACCCGCTACGAGCGCAAGAACCCGCAGCCGGAGGCGTAAGCCTACTGCGCCGCCGCGACCTTGCCGGCGGCGCGGATCCGTGTGAGCACGCTCGCGAAGTTCTCCGGTGTGAGGATGCCGACGAGCTTGTCGCGGATCACACCGTCCGGCCCGATGATGAAGGTCTCGGGCACGCCGTAGACGCCGAAATCGATCGCCGCCCGGCCGCCGGCATCGGCGCCCACCGCGCTGAACGGCACGCCGTGCCGCGCCAGGAAGCGCTGCCCGGCCTCCGGGTTCGGCTCCTTGTAGTCGATGCCGACGAGCCGGATGCCGGGCTCCTTCGCCAGACGCATCAGCATCGGGTGCTCCACCTGGCAGGGGGCGCACCACGAGGCGAAGACGTTGAGCACCGTGATCTGGCCCTTCAGATCCGCGCTGGACAGGCCGGGCACGGGCGCGCCGCCAGCCGTGAGCCCCGGGACGGCGGGCAGCGCGAATTGCGGCACCGGCTTGCCGATCATCACGGACGGCAGGGCGGCCGGGTCGACGCCGGAGCGCAGGCGCAGGAACAGCACGGCAGCGAGCGCCGCGAAGGCGAGCGCCGGCACGATCAGCAGCAGCGAGCGGCGGACCGGCGGCACCGGTCCGGTGGTCTCGTCGAGGGGCGCGGTCACCGCCGGTCCTCGCCGAAGCCCTTCAGGGCGCGCACCTGCGCCCGGCGGTCGCGCAGGGCGTTGCCGACCAGGGCGACCATCACGGCCGCCGTGAACACGTAGGCCGCGAGGATGAAGCCGCCGTGAGACCCGAGATCCATCGCCGCGATCCTAGACCGGTTGGCCGACCGGCATCGGCGCCGGTGTTGGGGTGATGCGCGGCTGGGCGCGGTCGAGGCGCTCGGCCTCGCGGATCGTGAGCGTCCGAACCCGGCGTCGCATGATCTCGGTGCGCATCGCGTAGAGATGCAGGGTCGTCCCGCCGAGCGTCGCGGCGCCGATCATGATCAGCAGGGGGTAGAGCATCGACGGATCGATGGTCGAGCCGCCCATGCGCAGGATCGAGGCCGGCTGGTGGAGGGTCGACCACCAGTTCACCGAGAACTTGATGATCGGCAGGTTCACGGCGCCGACGAGGGTCAGGATCGCCACCGCCCGCGCGGCGCGGTTCGGATCCTCGAGGGTCCGCCACAGGGCGATGATCCCGCAATAGATCAGCAGCAGGATCAGCATCGACGTCAGCCGCGCATCCCAGACCCAATAGGTGCCCCACATGGGCTTGCCCCAGAGGGAACCGGTGACGAGGCAGATCAGCGTGAAGGCCGCCCCGATCGGCGCCGCCGCCCGCTGGGCCACGTCGGCGAGCGGGTGCCGCCAGACCAGGGTGCCGATCGCCGACAGGCTCATCGCCCCGTAGAAGAACACCCCGAGCCACGCGGCCGGGACGTGGATGTACATGATCCGCACGGTCTCGCCCTGCTGGTAGTCGGGCGGCACCACGAAGAAGGTCTGGTACAGGCCGAGCGCCAGGACGCCGAGCGACAGGGCCGTGAGCCAAGGCACCAGCACCCCGGACCACCGCATGAAGTGGCTGGGATTGGACAGGCGGGTCCAGAGGGAAGGCGTCATCGCGGCTGCGGTCTCGGACATCGTCGCCAAGGGTCTACCCTAAGGTGCGGTGCAGCAACAATGCGAAGTCTGGCCGCGTCCGTCCGGCGCTTCGGAGGCGCGACGCCGCGGCGGCACGCGCACCACGAACCCGACGCACGACCCCTTGCGCATGGCGGGCAGATTGCGCATATAGATACGAACAAAAAGAGAACAAAAGAGCAAAATCCAACAAACCTGTGGATGATGCCGTCGAAATTTTCCGGAACGAGCCCGCATGCGAACCGCCGACAAGCAGATCGCCGACATCCTCGTCCGCTACGGCGAGCCCTTCGGGGGCAACGTCTGGCGCGTCCAGGGGACCGCGGTGATCTACCACAAGACCCTGGAGCGCATCGCCGCGCAGGCCGGGATCGTGTTCGAGCCGCCGACGGTCATCCGCGCCGAGCGGGACGAGGCCGTGATCCTGGTGACCGGCCGCCTGCCCGGCGCGAAGCCCGGGACCGACCGCGTCGAGTGGTCGATGGGCGAGGCCCTCGTCAACGTGAACTACCGCGTCTCAGGCAAGCAGGCGGCCTACGTCTACGCGATGGCCGAGAAGCGCGGGAAGGACCGCGTCATCCTCAAGCTCATCGAGCTACACGGTCTGGTCTACTCGGAAGAGGAGGCCGACGAGTTCCGCGCCCATCAGATTCCCGTCCGGGCGGTGGACGAGGATTTCGAGGAACCACCCGCCTTCGACGAGGTCACCGAGGCCGAGGGCGACCTCAAGCGCCGCATCGACGCGGCCGGGACGATCAACGCGGTCACCGACCTGATGCTGGATGGCGACACCCAGGCCGTGCTGGCGACGATGCCTCCCGGCACCCGCGACGAGGTGCGCGACTACGCCAAGGCGCGCCTCGTGGCGCTCGGCTGGCCGAAACGATCGGGTCGCCGCAGCGCCGCCTGAACCTGTTCTCACCCCACCGAAGGAGACCGCCATGCATCGCGCGACGAGCCGCCGCACCATGAAGGCCCGCCGGGATTCCCGCCACGGCTGGAGCATCGAGACCCTGTCCTACAGCCCGACCCGGATCGTCCGCCTGGGGTCCGAGAAGGTTGCGATCCTGTTCCCGCCGGTCGAGCCCGGGGCGTCCTGGCAGCTCTACCCGCATCCCGACACGTTTCCGGGCCTCAATTTCGAGGGTCTGCCCGAGCCGCTGCGCCCGGAATTCCTCGCCTTTCCGGATCTCCCGGAGGTCGAGCGGTTCCTCGGCATCCGCGTCGCGGAGTCTGTCGCGCTGGCGGCGTGAGCCGTCCGGTCAGCGCGGCGGCCAGGGCGCGCCGCGATGGAGCGCTTCGGCTTCCGGGGTAAAACGGCCGTCGGGACCGTGCAGTACCAGCGGCGGGAGCAGGGCCGCCGCCGCGCGGCTGCCCCGGGTCGCGGTGATCAGCACACGGATCGCGGCCGTATCGCCGCGGGCATGGACCGGGCGGATCGCCAGGCCGCCGTAGCGCCCCTTCAGGGCATCCAGGCAGGCCGGGAGCGCGTCGGCCCTGTGGATCAGCCCGAGACGGCCCCCGGGCCGCAGGATCGCCGTGCAGGCGCGGATCCAGGCCTCCAGGCTACCCTCCGCAAAGGTATGGGCGGAGGCCCGGCCGGGATGGGGCGACGCGCGGTGGCTGCCGGCCGCGAAGAACGGTGGATTGGTGAGAACCACGTCGAACCCGTCCGGCTGGAGGCCGGCGGCGCGGCGCTCCGCTGCCGGGGCGAGGACGTCGGCCACCAGAACCTGCGCGTCGATCCCGTTGCACGCTGCGTTCGCCCGCGCCTGCTCGGCAAGGGCGGGGTCTCGCTCCACCAGCGTCGGCTTGAGGCCTGGTACCAGCACGGCGCAGGCGAGGCCGACCGCGCCGGTCCCGGCGCCGACATCGCAGACCCGATCCCCGGCCCCCGGAACGAGCAGCCGAGCGAGCAGCACGGCATCGGTCCCGGCCCGGTGCGCGCCCTTGGGAGGCTGATGCAGGCGCAGGAGGCCGCCGAGGAAGGCGTCCGGCTCCGATGTCACGGCTGGCGCAACTCGTGGGCGATCCCGGCATCGGCCAGCAGCCGCCGGGCCTGCGCTTCGTGGTCGTGCGCGACGAGCAGACGCTGTCCGAAGACGCCGATCGAGCCCTCCATCAGGCTCATGTGGCTGTCCGCCACGAGGACCGGGATCTCGGCCGCCTCAAGGACCGAGCGGGCGAACCCGATCAGCACGACATCGTTGGCGCGGATCAGCTCGATCATCGCGGGTTGGCCCCCGTGAAGATCCGGATCGGCGGTTTCGTCGCGCGCGATCCGCGCGGTCGGCACCCCATATCCAGCCCGGGACGATGTTGCGGCGCCGCGGGGCGCGTGCGAAGGGATCGCCCGCCCCCCGTGGGGCGACCGGTCTGGAGGTCACGGATCTTGGGTATGGCCCTCTCCATCGAGAATCCGAAGCCCGAGGCGGAGGCGGGGCTCAACGACCTCGTCGCGCTCGTGGCCGACGGCATGGCGCGGGTCAACACCACGATCCTGTCGCGGACGGGATCCGACGTGGCGATGATCCCCGAGGTCGCCAACCACCTGATCGCCTCCGGCGGCAAGCGCCTGCGCCCGATCCTGACGCTGGCCTGCGCCCAGCTCTGCGGCTATGCGGGCGAGACCGACGGCGACGTGAAGCTCGCCGCCAGCGTCGAGTTCATGCACACCGCGACGCTCCTCCACGACGACGTGGTCGACGAGAGCGACATGCGCCGCGGCCGCGTCGCGGCCCGGATCAAGTGGGGCAACGAGGCCTCCGTGCTGGTCGGCGACTTCCTGCTCGGCCAGGCCTTCCGCATGATGGTGGAGGTCGGCTCCCTGCGGGCGCTCGACATCCTCTCGGCCGCCGCCACGGTGATCGCCGAGGGCGAGGTGATGCAGCTCACCAACGCCAAGAACCTGGAGACCGACGAGGCCGCCTATCTGGCGGTGATCCGCGGCAAGACAGCCGAGCTCTTCGCGGCCGCCTGCGAGGTCGGGCCGGTGCTCGCCGGACGGCCCGAGGCCGAGCAGGCGGCGGCCCGGTCCTACGGGATGAATCTTGGCATCGCCTTCCAGCTGATCGACGACGTGCTCGATTACGGCGGCACCTCCGCGGAACTCGGCAAGAACGTCGGCGACGATTTCCGCGAGGGCAAAATCACCCTGCCGATCGTCCTGGCCCATCGCCGGGCCAGCGAGGGCGAGCGCGGCTTCTGGCGGCGTACCCTGCAGCAGGGTGAGATCGGCGACGGCGATCTGGAGACGGCCCTCGACCTCCTGCAGCGCCATGGCGCCCTGGAGGAGACCGTGGCCCGCGCCCACCATTACGGTGCCGAGGCCCGGGCCGCCCTCGACGTCTTCCCCGACGGACCGGTCAAGGCCGCGCTGATCGGCGCCGTCGAGTTCTGCGTGGCCCGGGCGCGCTGAAACGCGACCTCACGGTTAACCCGGCGGCGACAACTCGTACCCAGGGCCACGGCCCGCCGTCGGCCGCGCTGCCGGCGACGCGTTCGGCGTAGAACCGCCAGAGCTTGATGCGGCGGTCCGCGACATCCTTGTCGTCCCCCATGCCGAGTCCCCTGCGGGATCGCTTCGACCGACTCGGTGATGCGTCAACGCGTCACGGGGGCGAGGGCATCGGCCAATGCGGGCGCGAGCCCGCGCAGTTCCTCCAGGTGCGCGGCCGTCAAGGTCCGCAGGAGCGCCTCGGCGTGGGAGGTGAGCGCGAGCGCGCTTCGCCGCCTGTCCTCGACGGCGCGCGTCTTGGACAGCAGGCCGGCCTCCACCATCCGGGCGACCAACTCGGCGGCGCTGTGGGGCGCGATCAGCAGCTGCTCGCCAGCAGGCCGACCGTGGCGGGTGCCCGTCCGGCATGGCCCGCCAGGGTCAGCAGGGCCTGATGCTGCTGCGGCGGCAGACCCGCCCGGGCCGCCGCGGCCTCGCTGAAGGCGAGGAAACGGCGGAGCCGGAACCGGAAATCCGCGAGCGCTGCATATTGCTCGCGTGACATCGCCCAGTGCCCGGGCGCATCCGCCGCCATGACAGCCTTCGTGAAGAATTCCCGTCCGGACGATGCCCCGGGTTCGGTGCCATGTCGTGTCCCATCGCCCAAAGCCGTGTTTTAATATATCGGATAACGACATAAATGACGGGTTTGGGGACAGGAGACCTTGATGAGCGGCGGGACCGATCGGGAACGCGGTGGCGATCAGCCACTGCGTCGGGCGCTGGGGGATTGCAGCGCGGACCGGAGGGTCCTGACGCTGGCCGGGATGGCGGTCGTGACCGGGACCGCTGCCAGCGGCACCGCCTGGATCCTGCTCACCCTCATCGGCCTGGTGACTAATCTCGCGTGGTACGACCGCCTCGACACGGCCCTGACCTCCCTGGCCGGCGCGACGCCCGAGCTCTGGATGGTGGCGATCCCCGTGATCGGGGCGCTGATCGTCGCTGCCATGGCGCGCTACGGCTCGGAGAAGATCCGCGGGCACGGGATCCCCGAGGCGATGGAGGCGATCCTGATCGGCGGCAGCCGCATGTCGCCCAAGGTGGCCGTGCTCAAGCCCCTGTCCTCGGCGGTGGCGATCAGCACCGGCGGCCCGTTTGGCGCCGAAGGGCCGATCATCGTGACCGGCGGCGCCGTCGGCTCGCTGTTCGCGCAGTTCTTCCACCTCATCGCCGCCGAGCGGAAGACCCTGCTGGTGGCGGGGGCTGCCGCCGGCATGACAGCGATCTTCGGGACGCCCGTCGCGGCCGTGCTGCTCGCCGTCGAGGTCCTGCTGTTCGAGTGGCGGCCCCGCAGCCTGGTTCCGGTGGCGGTCGGCGCGGTGACGGCGGCTTGCTGGCGGCCTGACCTGTTCGGTGCCGGACCGCTCTTCCCCTTCGTCGACAACCCGACCCTGCCGTGGTGGGGCCTGCCCGCCTGCGCGGCGCTCGGCATCGCCTGCGGGCTGATCTCCGGCGCGCTCACACGGGCTGTCTACGCCCTGGAGGACGGATTCGGCCGGCTGCCCCTGCACTGGATGTGGTGGCCGGCCCTCGGCGCCGTCGTGGTCGGCCTCGGCGGCCTCGTCGAACCCCGGGCGCTCGGCGTCGGCTACGACGTGATCCACGATCTGCTCTCCGGCCACCTCCTGGTTGGCGCCGTCGCGACGATCCTGGTGGTCAAGGCGGTGATCTGGCTCGCCGCCCTGTCGTCGGGGACCTCCGGGGGCGTGCTGGCACCGCTCCTGATCCTCGGCGGTGCGGTGGGCTGGCTGATTGGTCTCGTCCTGCCGGGCGCTCACGGCTTCTGGGCGCTGATGGGCATGGCGGCGATGCTGGGCGGCACGCTGCCGGCGCCCCTCACCGGCGTCGTCTTCGCCGTCGAGGTGACCGGTGACGTCGCGGCCCTGGCGCCGCTCCTGGCGGCCACCATGGCGGCCTACGCGGTGACGGTGCTGCTCCTCAAGCGCTCGATCCTCACGGAAAAGATCGCGCGGCGCGGGCAGCACGTGACGCGGGAATACGGCATCGATCCCTACGATCTCGCCCGGGTCGAGGCGGTGATGACCCGGACGGTCGAGACCCTGGACGCGGATCTGCCCCTGGCGGAAGCGCTCGCCGCCATCGAGACCGGCAGCCACCATGCCTATCCGGTCGTGGACGGCGCGGGCCGTCCCGTGGGCCTCGTCTCGCGCAGCGACGCCCTGGGCTGGACCCTGGAGGAGCGCGACGGCGACGCGCAGGACGGGACGCTCGGGGAGCGCGTCTCCGATGCCGATCTCGCAACCGTCCATCCGGGTGACGTGGTCTCGCACGCCATCGACGTGATGCTGGCTGCCGGTCAGGGGCACCTGCCGGTCACGGATCCGCACAGCGGCGAACTCGTCGGCCTGTCGACCCGCAAGGACCTGCTGCAGGTGCGCGCCACCGTCGTGCCGGCCGAGGCCGAGCGCCGCGCGTTCTACCGGAAGGGGCTCGGTGCGCGCCGCGCACGAACGGGAGCATGACCATGACGCCGCGCATGCCCGGGCGACCCATCAGCCTCGACCGGCTCGATCCGGGCGGTTGCTACCTGATAGCCGGTCAAGACGGGCCGGATCTCGCTCTGCTGGTCACGCGGGACGGGCGGCGGGAAGCGCTGCTCCTGAACCGACGCGACGGCGAAGGCCATCTGCGGATCGTTGCCGAACGCGCGGCCGACGCCGAAGTCCTGGTCCTCCAGCGCGCCTTCGTGGTGCCGAGCGGCGCCCTGGCCGACAGCACCTTCGTGCGCGACGCCCTCCCGCCGGCCGCGCTGCATCTCGCCGAGGGGTGCGCCTACCTGCGCGGCCGCGACGCATCCGGCCACCTGGCGACCTTCGAGGTCGGCAGCGGCCGCGCCCGCGCGATCGATCTCGCCGACCTGCCGCAGGCCCGGTGCTGGCGCGTCATGGTGCCGGAGGGACGGGGGGTGGTCACGGTCTACGAGGCCAAGCCCGCCTGAGGGGCGCCCTCCGGACGGCTCAGCGCAGGAAGGTCGGCGCCACCCACCACGCGGGATGGGCGGCGCGCAGGGCCGCGGCGGCCTGAACCGCTCCGCGCCGATCAGCGAAGAGTGCGAAGACCGTCGCGCCGGAACCCGACATCCGGGCCAGCCGGCAACCTCGGGCGCGCAGGGCCGCCAACACCTCGCCGATCACCGGCGCCACGGTCAGGGCCGGCGGCTCCAGATCGTTGCGGGCCTCGGCCAGCGCCGACAGCAGGGCGTCGGCGCCCATGTCCCGCGCGATCGCCGGGTGCGGCGCCCCGGCGAGGTCCTGGCCGACGGCGAGGCCCAGCGCCTTGAAGACGGGGGCCGTGGCGACCGGGACGCCGGGATTGATCAGCACCGCCGGCAGCGGCGCGAGTCCGAGGGCCGGCCCGATCGTCTCGCCGGCGCCGCGCATCATCCGGGCGCGCGGGTCGAGGCAGACCGGGACGTCGGCTCCGGTTTCCTGCGCCACCGCGACGACGGCATCGTGGTCGACGGGCAGATCGTTGAGGCGCGCCAGCAGTCGCAGGGCGGCGGCTGCGTCCGAGGAGCCGCCGCCGATCCCGGCCGCGACCGGCAGGCGTTTCACCAGATGGAAGGTGCCCGTCCGCAGACCCGGCAGACGGGCGGCGAGCCCCCGGGCCGCGCGCAGCACGAGATTGTCGTCCGTGGGGCCGGCCGGGCCGGCGGTGGGGCCACTGAYGGTCAGGCCGAGGGGCGCGTCGGCTTTTAGGGTCAGGCGGTCGGCGGTCCCCGCGAAGGCGACGAGGCTCTCGAGCGCGTGGTAGCCGTCGCCCGCGCGGCGGCCGAGGATGTGGAGCGTCAGGTTGACCTTGGCGGGGGCGCGATCGGCGAGCAGGGGCACGGGGTCTCGGACAGGTCGTGGCAGCGTGTCCCGAGGCTCTACAGGCTCGCGTGCAGGAACAACAGCTCAGCCGAGCGCCGCGCCCGGATCCCCGTGCGGCCGGTACGGCAGCGCGTCGCCAACTCGGACCATACGCAGGTCTTCGGCGAGTTCCACCAGCCCGTCGCTGGCCGCGAGGCCCGACAGGGCGCCGCCGGGCGCCGGGACCGCCTCCGGGAGGCCGTCCGGTCCCGGGCGCAGGCAGACGCGCAGGTATTCGCGTCGGCCGGGCCGCTTCTGCTGGTCGAAGCCGCTGCGGACCGTGACGGCGGGCGCCGTGTCCCGCGCACCCGAGAGGTGCAGGATGAGGGGGCGGACCACGGCGACGGCGGTCACGTAGGCGGCGGCCGGATTACCCGGCAGCCCGACGAAGGGCGTGCCGGCCACGGTCCCGAGCGCCACCGGACGGCCGGGTTTGATCGCCAGGCGCCAGAAGGTCAGCGCCCCGGCGGCCTCTACGGCGGCGCGGACGTGATCTTCCTCGCCGACCGAAACGCCCCCCGAGGTGAGGATCAGGTCATGGTCCGCGGCGGCCTCCGCGATGCGCGCCCGCAGAGGTGCGGGTTCGTCGCGCAGGATGCCGAGATCGACCGGCTCCGCGCCGAACCGCCTCAGGAGCGCGGCGAGCATCGGCCGGTTGGCGTCGTGGATCCCGGCGGGCGGCAGGGGTTCGCCGGGTGGCGTCAGCTCGTCGCCGGTGGAGAACAGCGCCACCGTCAGGGGCCTCCGCAGGCGCAGCGCGGGCACGCCCGACGCGGCGGCGAGCGCCAAATGCCGCGGTCCGAGGCGGGTTCCGGCGCGGATCACCACGCTGCCGCGGGCGACGTCCTCGCCGGCCCGCCGCCGGTGCGAGCCCGGCATGAGACCCTCGGGAAGGACCACGGTGCCGCCCTCGACCCGCACGTCCTCCTGCATCGCGACCGTGTCGGTTCCCGGCGGCATGGACGCCCCGGTGAAGATCCGCACCGCGACACTGGGCGCAGGATCGGAGGCCGGGTGGCCGGCCGGGACACGGCCCGCGAGGGGCAGGCGCGTCTCGCCCGCTCGGGCGAGGTCGGCGGCCCGCACGGCGTAGCCATCCACCGCAGCGTTGTCGAAGGGGGGCAGGTCGAGGGGCGCGATCAGGTCCTCCGCGAGGACCCGGCCCTCCGCGCCCGCGAGCGGAACGGTCTCGATCCCGGACAGGACCGGGAGGCGCTCCCGGATCAGCGCGACCGCATCGGCGACCCGCATGGGCGCGGGCGCGGCGTCGAAGCAGTCGGCGTTCAGGCGACCCATGGCGTTGCTGGGTGGGACGGGTGCGGGCGGGTCGGCACGGGCGGCCTCGCGGGCTGGGACGCGTCGGCTTGCGGCATCGGCGCCGCGCGATCAAGCCCACGCCGTGGCCGCGGTGCGCGCGATCCTCTAGGCTCCCGCCCGCCATGGCGCTTACCGAATCCACCGCAGCCCTCCCGTGCCAGCGTCATCTCTTCGAGGTGCCCGACGATGTCTGCTACCTCGATGCCGCCGCGTGGGCGCCGCTGCCGCGGGCCGTGCGCGCTGCGGGCGAGGCCGGCATCCTGACCAAGAGCCGCCCCTGGGACCATCCCCGGGAGGCGATCCCGGTCTGGGCCGAGCGGGCGCGCGGCGCGGCCGCCCGGCTGATCGAGGCTGACGCGGACGATGTCGCGATCGTCGGCGCGGTCAGCCACGCCATGGCGGTGGCCGCCCTCAACCTCGCCCCGAGGCCGGGGGGCCGCCTGCTGCGCGTCGCCGACGAGTTCCCGTCCCTCCGCTTCGCGTTCGACCGGCTCGCCGAGCGCACCGGCCTCATTGTGGAGGAGGTCCCGCGTCCGCCGGACGGAGACTGGACCGCCGCCGTCGCGGCCGCGATCACGCGGCCGGGTGCGGCGCCGCTCGCCCTCGCCACCCTCACGCCGCTGCACTGGACCGATGGCGGCCTGATCGACCTCGATCGTCTGGCGCCGGCGGTCCACGCCGCGGGCGCGGCCCTGGTGATCGACGCCACCCAGGCTGTCGGCGCCGTTCCGGTCAGCGTCGCCCGATGGCGCCCCGACTTTCTGGCCTTCCCGACCTACAAATGGGCGCTCGGACCCTACGGTCTCGCCTTCCTGTACGCCGCCCCGCACCGTCAGCTCGGTGTGCCGGTCGAGGACAATATCGGAAACCGGCCTCCCGCCGCGGGCGCGCGCCGCTACGACCGGGGCGAAGTCAACGACCCGGTGGCGCTGCGCATGGCGGCGACCGGGCTGGAGCAGATCGAGGAATGGGGCGTTGCGGCGGTCGCGGCCCGGCTGCGCGGGCTGACCGACCGTTTGGCGGAGGGGGGCGCCGCCCTCGGACTGACGCCGGCGCCGCCTTGCCTGCGCGCACCGCACATCCTCGGGTTGCGGCCCCCCGCGGGACTTCCGGCCGGCCTCGCCGATCGTCTGCGCCGGGACAAGATCTTCGTCAGCGAACGCTCGGGTGCTCTGCGCATCAGTCCCCATGTCTGGGCGCACGAGGACGACCTCGCGCGCTGCATTGCCGCACTGCGCACCGCACTCCCGGGACTCGCCTGAGACGGAGCGGAGACGCACCTCCAAAATATGGCTCGGACCGGAGGAATGCGGATGYTGCGCCGATTGTCGGGACTACATGGGGGAGCCGACGCGCCGGTCGCGCGTTCGCCCGGAGATCATCCGCCCCAGCATGCCAAGCACGATGCCGCGTCCCGGTGAGACGCCCCGGGTCCCGGGCGCCGTCCGCTTCCGGCTGCCCGATCTGATGCGCGCCGCCCTTTCAGGTCGCTTCGCCGTGATCCTGTCGGGCGAGCTGATCCAGAGCCTGTTCCACTTCCTCCTCAACATCCTGCTGGTGCGCGAACTCGACGCGCACGATTACGGATTGTTCGCCATCGTCTTCGCGGTCGGAGCGGTCGGCATCACCTACATCCGCGCGCTCGTGACGGTCCCAGCGACGATCCACGTCGCCCGGAGCCTGGGGCGACCGGCGGCCCGCGGCTACGACGTGATGTTCGGCTCGGGCGCGGTTCTGGTCTCGGGTGTCATGGCGGCCGGCGTCGGCGTGGCCCTGGCCCCGGTGATCGGCTTCGGCGCGCTTGTGGCCGGGGCCTTCGTCGGCCTCTACGCCTTCCGCAGCTATCTGCGGATCATGCTCCTCGCCCGCGGCCGCCCCCGGATCGCCGGCCTCAGCGACATGGTCTACGCGGTCTGCGGCGGCCTGCTCGTCGCGCGGTGGTTGAACGGGCAGGGGACGGCCCTCCTGGATCGGGCCTTCGCGGCCATCGCCCTCGCGCATGCGGTGGCGATCGCGGTGGCCTATGCGGCGCTTCGAGAGCGGGTTCGATTTTCCCTCCATGCGCGGTCGCGGGCGCGCTACCGGGCGATCTGGCGCACCCTGGCCTGGTCGCTCGCCGGCGTCACCAGTCTGACCGTGCAGGGCCAGGGCCTGACCCTGTTGCTGGCGCTCCTGGCCGGACCCGCCGCCTACGCGCCGATCGCCGCCACCATCGTGCTCTACGCCCCGCTGCGGATACCGGCGAGCGCGCTGCTGAACATGGTCCTGCCGGAGATCAGCCGCCTGCTCGCGGCCGGTCAGCGCGAAGCCGCCCGCCGTCTCGTCATCCGCAACGGAACCCTGCTCGGCTGCGGCTGTCTCGTCTACGGGGTTCTGATGGCGGCCGCCTTGCCGCTGATCGAGGACATCCTGTTCAAGGGGCGGTTCGCCGACCAGCCGATGGGCTGGATCGGGCTCGGCGTGTGGGCGGTGGTGACCGTCTCGCTCCTCTACGCGATCCCGCGGGCCTATCTCGAGGCCTCGGCGGCGTTCCGGACCATCACCGCGGGCGCTGTGGCGAGTGCGGTGCTGGGCATGGCCGTGATGGTGCCCGCGCTCCTGTTGCTGCCCCCCGCCACTGCGCTCATCGGCCTCCTCGCCTCGGAGGTGGCCACGCTGGTCTGGTCGGTCTCGGCCTTCCAGGGGCTCGCGCGGCGTTCACGGCCGGCGCCCGTGATCGGTGCCCTGTGACGGAACCCGGTCGCGCGCTCGTCCCGCGCACCGGACGCCGCCCTCAGCGGAGCGCGAGCAGCAGCGGTGCCAGCTTCCGGACCGCGGGCGACCGGCTGTAGATCCAGAGGGGATTGTGCTGGACGACGTGGCTGCACAGCCCGCGTTTGAAGTCGAAGACGGGGCGGTTCGACGCCGGGTCGATGCCGCCGAAATCGAAGGTCCGGCAGCCCTCCGCCTTGGCCCGCTCGACGAAGCGCCAGACCGCGAGGGTCGCGGCGCCGGTGGCGCGGGCGCGCTCGTTGGAGGCTGTGTAGAAATCGGTGCAGCGGGTGTCCGACAGGTGCGCGATCCGCACGAGGATGCGCTGTCCCTTCTCGCGAATGTCGAGGAACAGGAGATGCTCGTCCTCGGCCGCGATGTCCCGATAGGCTTGCGGCTGCAGCGTGGTGGCGAAGCCTTTGCGCTCGCGCAGGGCCGCGAACATCGCGGTGAAATCGTCGAAGGCCGCCAGCCGTTCGGCCCGGTCCGTCAGGAAATGCGTGGTCACGTCGGTGTTGCGCTCGGCCTTGCGCAGGGCCTTGCGCCAGCGCTGCTCCATCGCCGCCTGGATGGCGTCGAGGTCCTGGGTCAGGTCGAGTTCGAGGGTGTGGTCAGGCGCCCCGATCATCGGCGTGAAGCCGTGCATCAGCAGCGCCAGCGTCGCGTCCCGGCTCTCGAACTGCTCATAGTCGACGGCCAAGACGTCGAAGCGGCCGAGGGCCAGATGGTCGATGAATGCGGCGAACACCGCCTCCGCACGCCGTGTTCCGGCATCGGTCAGCAGCGGTCCGCCTTGGACGTGGACGAACCGGGCCGGTCCCTTGCGGCGGGTCTGCCACTGGACGAAGGCGAGGTCCTCACCGTCCCCCGTGACGACCGCGCGCCGCACCTCCAGGCCGCGCCGGGCCTTGTAGGTACCCCAGGGACTGCTGCAGTAGATGTTAGCACCCGGGCAAGCCCAGATCCGTCGGTCCCAGTCCAGGACATCCGCAGTCTCCTGGACTGCGAGTTTGGCCGCCATGTCGTTCCTCGTCCTGACCGGGCAGGGTAATCCGCGCTGCCTGCCTCATCGGCCAAGGGCGGCCGCATTGCATCCTGGCTAACCGGATCGTCCACAAGGTGGCCTGCCGAGGCCGGCCCGCTGATCCGTCGGCGGGACGCACAACGCCGACGGTCGAAGCGGGCACCGGCGGTGACGCGGGCGGCCGACGCATCGGCAGGCCCGAGCGGTCGCGGGGTGTCGCCTGGACCTGTGCCGCTGCACTTCGCCGCGGCCGATGATGACCGCGGCCGAGCCCGGTCCCGCGCCGTTCGTCGCTATGCGGCCGGACGCGCCGGGATCTCCGCCCCGCGCGTCGGGTCGGTCGCCCGCGGGCGACGCAGCGTCGTGCGCACCATGGCGTCGATGCCCTCCGCCGCCGAGGCCTCCGAGAACTGGGTCTCGTAGCGCATCCGCGCCGCCCGACCGAAGCCGCGCCAGCCCGCCGGATCCGCGACCAGACCCGCCAGGACCGCCGCGATCGGCTCCGGGCCACCCGGGGGAACGATCCAGCCGGTCTTGCCGGATTCCACCACCTCAGGCAGGCCGCCGATCGCCGTGACGAGGGGCGGCACCCCGTAAGACATGGCCTCGATCGCCACGCGACCGAGGGATTCCGGGCGCTGCGACGGCATCGTCACCACATCCGCCCAGCGATAGAGCGGTGCCGGATCGGCCACGAAGGGCTCGAGACTCACCTGATCGGCGAGACCGGCTTCGCCGATCCGCTCCCGCAGGGCCTGCTCCCGGGCATCGTCCTCGAAGGCGCTGCCGACGATGCGCAGGGCGATCCGCCGGCGCACAGGCTCCGGCAGGGAGGCCATCGCTTCCACCAGAACGTCCTGTCCCTTGATCCGGCTGATCCGCCCGAGCATCAGCACCCGGAGCGGGCGAGACCCGTCGTAGCCCCCCGGGTTCGGTCCGGCCGGTCCGGCGATGCCGTTATAGACGACCCGGGCGGTCGTCCCCTCGGGCAGGGCATAGGCCTGCTCCGTGGCGCGCGAGTTGAACACGACGTTGGCGCCGCTCCAGCGGATCAGCCCGCGGAGCACCGTCAGGACGGCGCCTTCCGGAATCTCGTGGACGTGGACGATGCTTCGACCCGGCGCCAGCCGCGCGGCCAGCAGGTGGTCGGCCACAACGGTGGTGTTGATGTAGACCAGGTCGCTCGCGCGGATGCGGCGCAGCGCACGGAGCACCGCGACGGGCAGGGTCAACAGGCCCAGGGTCGCGAGGCGCCAGAGATTTTTCCGCCTCAGGATCCAGAGCGGCGTGATGACGATGGCGCTGGCGAAGGGACGCAGCGCGGCCACGATGGGACCGTCCTGCGGCAGGACCACGTCGATCCGCGCCGTCGGATGGACCGCCCGGATGGTGCGGACGGTCTCGATGAAGCACCGGTCGGAGCCGTAAAGTTCGAACCCCTGGTGGACGCAGGTGATGCGCAACTGCCGCCCGCCCTCGGCGATGACCGGCGGCGCGCCCCCGAGGTCTCGCCCGCCATCGGCGACGCGCGACGTCCCAAGTATCGGACCATGTACCATAAGATGATTACTTACTTAAAACAACAACCAGCGGTTGTAATTGCCGGCGGCTGGGCTCGTATGCTTGGACTTTACAATAGGGGCTTCAAGTCGGAAAGGAAGCTCCATGCCTGACCGCGCACCGGAACTACTTATTCTTGGCACGCGCGGGATCCCGGCCGCCCATGGCGGCTTCGAGACTTTCGCCGAACGTCTCGCGCTTCACTTGACCGGCCGCGGATGGCGCGTCGGGGTCTACTGCCAGCGCGAGGTCGAGACGGTGCGCGAGCGGGTGTCGCGCCGCCGCTGGAACGGCATCGACCTGATCACCGTGGAGGTCGGCCTGCGGGGTCCCCTCGCGACCCTCGCCTTCGACGCCGTCTGCGTCCGCGATGCCGCGACCCGCGGCGGCGTTTGCCTCGTGCTCGGCTACAACGGCGCGGCGTTCCTGCCCTATCTGCGAGCCCGCGGAGGCCGGATCCTGACCAACATGGACGGGATCGAGTGGCGCCGTCCGAAATGGTCATGGCCCGTCCGGGCGTTCTTCTACGCGAGCGAGTGGATCGCCGCGGGGTCCTCGCAGCGGCTCGTCGCCGACCATCCGGCCATCGCCGACCACCTCGCCCGGCGGCGCCCGCGCAGCGCCATCACGACGATCCCCTATGGCGGCGATCCCCCGCCCGCGGAACTCGGACCGCCGCCGCTGGGTCTCGTCCCCGACCGCTATCTCGTCTCGATCGCCCGCATCGAGCCGGACAACAACATCCTGACCCTCGTCGAGGCGTTCTCGCGCCGGCACAGAGGCGTGCGGCTGGTGGTGCTCGGCACGCTGAAGGTCGGCAATCCGTATCACCGCGCCGTCGAGGCGGCCGCCTCGCCCGAAGTGCTGTTCCCCGGGGCCATCTACGAGCCCGAGCAGGTGCAAGCCCTGCGGTTTCACGCGCGCGCCTACCTGCACGGCCACACGGTGGGTGGCACCAATCCGTCGCTGGTCGAGGCGCTGTGGGCCGGCAACGCCGTCATCGCGCACGACAACCCGTTCAACCGCGGCACAGCCGGCGACGGGCAGTTCTATTTCTCGGATCCGGACGGCTGCGCCGCGGCGATCGAGCAGGTGCTCGCCGACGAGGCCGCGGTCGCCGGAGCCCGCGCGGCGGCGCGGCGGCGCGCCGAGCGGTTCCGCTGGGACGACGTCCTGGCCGCCTACGAGCAGGCGCTGCGGCAGGTTGGCGGCTACCCGCCGATGCCGGCGACCCGGGCCGACGCTCCCGCCGGCGCCACGGCTGGTCCGGCATGGTAGAGGCGAGCCGGCGGGCCGTGCTGGCCGGGACGCTCGCCGTGGCCGGCGCCGCAACGTGCCCCGCTCGCGCCGCGCCCGCACCGCTCGCCCTGCGCCGGGGCATCGCCCTCTGGCCGTGGTTTTCGCTCACCACCGAGTTCCCGGCCCCGCGCACCGACTACGCATGGCCGCCCTTCCAGGCCGACCGACCCGTGCCCACCGCCGCGGACCTGCGCCGGCTCGCCGATCTCGGCCTGGACTTCGTTCGGCTGCCGCTCGATCCGGGGCCGTTCGTGGCGTTCACGGGCGCCCGGCGCGCCGAACTCCTCGGCGACCTGTCGGCCGCGATCGATGCGGCGCTCGGGGCCGGGCTGCGGGTCCTCGTCAACGTCCAGGCGAACGCCGCGACCCACCACTACACGCCGGACGCGTTCTACGGCTCCGACACGGCTCCGCTGTTCCCGGTCTATCGCCTTCTGGTCGGCGACCTCGCGCGCCTCTGCGCCCGGAAGGGCACGGACCGCGTGGCCCTGGAGCCGGTGAACGAGCCCCCGCAGGGCTGCGGTGCCCTCGCGTGGCGCCGGGTCCAAGAGGGACTCTTAACGGCCGCGCGGGCGGCCGCACCGGCGCTGACGCTGGTGGCGACGGGCGCCTGCGGAAGCCTCGTTGCCGGCCTGACGGCCCTCGATCCGGCCGCGCTCGCACGGTTCGCGCCCCTGCTCTACACCTTCCATTTCTACGAGCCGTACCTGTTCTCCCACCAGGGCGCGACCTGGCTCACCGAGGAACCGTTCTACCGGTGGCTCAACGCGGTCCCCTGGCCCGCATCGCGGGGCAGCCTCCGGGAAACGCTCGCCGCGGTGCAGGCCCGCATGGACGCCGACCGCACGATCCCGCAGGCCCAGAAGGGGAGCGACCGCGCCGTCATCGAAGGGAAGCTGCGGGAATATTTCGAGGCCGCGCCCGGCCCCGCCTACATCGCCGACGCGATGGCGCCGGTGGCGACCTGGGCGGACCTCTACGCGATCCCGCCGGGGCAGGTCCTGATGGGCGAGTTCGGCGCCCTGCGCACCGATGCCCGCTTCACGGCGTCCCGCCCGCCCAACCGGGCCGCCTACATCCGGGACGTGCGGCTGGCGGCCGAGGCGAACCGGTTCGCGTGGTCGTTCTGGAACCTGTTCGACGGTCTCGGTCTCATGGACGACGCGCATCAGATCGATCCGGCCATGGTCGCGGCGCTCGGCCTGCGGTCTCGGTCCTAGCGCGGGCTCGTCCGTCGCAGGGATCGCGGCTCCGCCGGGACCCCGCGCGTCGATCCGGAACGGCCCCGGATACGCTCAGCGGCGCCCAGGGAGGGGCGGGAACAGGAGGACGAGCATCAGGGCGAACTTGGCGAGCAGCGTGGTCTTGCCGGCCAGGCCCTCGAAGGTGTTCACGAGGATCGCGAAGGCCAGAATCGGCAGCCAGACGCCGCGCCGACAGCCGCGTGCGACCTCCGCGAGGAAGAGGGTCACGGCGATCACCAGGACAGCGGTCACCAGGATGCCGTGGTAGAGCACGGCAGAGATGATCGAATTCTCGATGCCCCATTCCAGGCCGTAGATCCGGCGCAGCGTGTTCACCTGCAGGATATCGGGGGCGAGCAGGAGCTGCCGGAACGGGATCGCGTCAAACACTGCGAGCATGTCGACCCGGGCTTGGGCGCTGCCGCCGTCCGAGACGAATCGGTCCAGCAGCGTGTCGAAGAAGCCTGCGCCAGCCAGGACGGCGATCAGCGCCGGCACCAGGGTCAGGGCGAAGCAGGCGCAGGCCGCCGCCGCGAGCGGTACGCGGCCGGTGCGCAGGGTGCGGTTCAGGGCCACGAGACCGACGCCGCCCCCGAGGACCAGCGTCGTGACGGTGGCCGAACGGCCGCCGAACGTGACCAGGGCGACGAGCTGCAGGGCGATCGTCCCGGCGCGCGCCATCGGCCCCAGGCGGCTGCCGCCCGTGGCGAGGGCGAGAATGTAGCACGCCGTCATGGTGGCGTTGGCGAGCGGGTGCCCCTGGAGCGCCGCCGAGCGGGTGTCGGACTCGAACGCCATGCCGTCGAACCGGTACGGGAAGAAGCGCTGGCCGCTCGCGAGTTCGAACAGGCCGAGCAGGGCGTTGGCGACCATCACGAGGTGGAACACGGTCTCGAGCCGCCCGAGCGTCGCGGCGTCCCGGTCCATGAGGAGGATCGGCACGAGCCCGGCCAGGACGAAGGTGTCGATCGAGCCGGCGAGCCCGGCACCGCCCCGGGCGGCGATGAGCACGAGGAGCAGGACGCCGCAGGCGGCCAGCAACACGCTGGCCGGGCGTCGATTCAGCGCCCCCGCCACCGGGATCACGGGATTGCCCGCCCGCAGCAGCGTCCACCCGAGCAGGATCACCGCCAGATAGGTCGCCGGGTGGATCTTGGAGGCTGCCGAGCCCGTGATCCCTTCGTAGTTGAGGCCCAGCGCCCACAGGAGGCCGCCCGAGACCCCGACGAGGAGCAGCGCCCAGACGGGCAGCGCCATCGCCTCCGCCGCCAGGAGCGCGCGCAGGACCGGACCCGTCCGCGTCGCCCGATCGGGGCGTCGCGCGAAGGCGGTCTGCCCCGGGCTCCTCACGCGCGCCGCCGCGTCAGGAGCAGGGAGCCGGAGATCGGCCGGCCGAGGGCCTCCGAGGTGTCGACGAGGTCGATCAGGTCGCGCTGGCGCGTGGCGCCGTTGCAGGCGACCAGCAGCAGCCCATCGGCCGCGGCCGCCAGGGGGCCGAGCCGGAGGTTCTCGGTCAGGACGCCGCCATCCACGATCACGAGCTCGAACCGTCCCTTCACGCCGGCGATGAAGCGCTCGATGTTGGCCGGTGTCAGGGCGTCGCGCATGGGCTTCTGGGTGTCGCCGAGCCCGATCCGACGGACGCCGGAGGCCGGGTCGGTCTGGGTCACCGCGTTGAGGCTCTGCTCGCCGCGCAGCACGTCGAGCAGGCCGCCGGTGCCGGAGCCGTCGGCGCGCAGGTCCGCGTCGACGCGCAGGACCCGATCGCCGCGCCCGACCGCCACCGCGGCGAGGAGCGCGATCACCGCCCGGCGCTCCGCCTCGTCCGACTCGCCCGAGGTCACGAGCAGCGCCAGGGAGCGGCCGCGGCTGCCGGAGGTCGCGGCAAGGTGGTCGAGGGTGAAGCTCGCCGCCGCCGCGCTCGGACCCCGCGCACGCAGGCCGGGCAGCACCGCGACCACCGGGGCGTTCGACAGCCGCTCCAGCTGGCGGGACGACAGCACGGTCGGCGCGAGGTATTCCCGGGTCAGCGCGAGGCCGGCACCGAGGCCGAGGCCGCCCACCAGGGCGGCGGCGACCAGGATCAGCCGCGGCGGCCAGCTCGGATCCTGCGGTGGCCGCGCCGTGGTGATGATCCGTGCGTTCGAGCTGTCGATGCTGGTCTGCTCCTTCATCTCCCGGGCGCGGACCAGGAAGGCGTTGTAGACGGAGCGGGCCGCCTCGACCTCCCGTTCCAGCTCGCGCTGCTGCACGGACGACTGGGCGTTCACTGCCGATTGCCGCTGGAGGCGCTCCAGCTCCGCCGCGAGGGTCCGCTCGTTGGATTGGGCACGCTGGAACTCGGTCTCGGCGGCGCCCGCGATCCGGTTCAGCTCGGCGTCGATCAGGCGGCGGACGTCCTGCATCTGCGTGCGCACGGCGGCGATGAACGGGTGGCGTTCGCCGAGATTGGTGCGCAGGTCGGCCTCCTTGGCGGCGAGTTCGGCGTACTGGCCGCGCAGGCGGTCGATCGCCGAGGACTGGACCGCCTCCGGCATGGCCCCGGATCCGATCGCCTGGCCCCGCGCATCCTTGATCCCCTGCAGGCGCGCCTTGGCCTCCGCGGTCCGCGCCCGCGCCGCCACGAGCCGCGCGTTGAGGTCCGTCAACTGCTGCTCGTTCACGAGCCGGCCGCTCGCGGCGATCAGGCCGTTACGGGCCTTGTAGTCCTCGAGCTTCTTGTCGGCGGTGTTGACGGCCTTGCGCAGCTCGTCGAGGCGGCCCCGCAGGTCGCCTGCGGCACGCTTGGCGGCGTCGGAGCGGGCTTCTGTCTGGTCGGCCAGATAGGCGTTCGCGATGGCATTCACGATCCGCGCCGAGAGATCTGGGTCCTCCGTGGTGACGACGAGATCGATCACGAAGACCTTGTCGGCCCGCTTGACCGCGAGCCTGCGGCGCAGCTGGTCGAGGGCGCGGCCGCGGGCGTCGTCGTGCCGCTCGGGCTTCGGCCCGGTCACGAGGCTTCGCAGGGCGGCGAGGGTCTGCGCGATGCGGCTCTCCCGCGGCACGCCGAAGCCCGGTACGGTTTCGAGCCCGGCCTGTGCGACCGCGCGACCCAGGACCGCATCCGACTCGATCACCTTCACCTGGCTCTCGACCTGCGCGATGCCGCCGTCCGGCGAGAGCGCCCCGGGATTGACGTCGTTCGAGATGACCTGTCGGTCGCGTGGATCGATCAGAAGCTGCGCTGACGCCGTGTAGAGAGACGGCGTGACCAGGGCGTAAGCCAGAACCGCGAGACCCAGCAGGAGCGCCGTTCCGAAGACCAGTCCCTTGCGCCGCCACAGGATGCGCCACAGGTCGCCCAGCTCGGCCGTCGTGTCCGGCCGGTTCGGGCCGGGGCGCTCAGGATGCGCCGGCGGCACCGGGGCGAGCCAGGTTGCGACAGCGATGTTATGGTCGATCTGTGCCACGATCGGTCACCAACGTCTCGATTCAGGTCGGTCCCTCGCGGGTGCCTTCTCTACTGCAAAACTCGCGCGCAAGACTCGCGCGCAAGACTCGCGGGCAAGACTCGCGGGCAAGCCTCACGTGCAACACTCGCGCAGCCTGCTGACAATCCATCGAGACCGCGATCCGCGCCACGGCATCCTGGCGGACTGGGCGCGTGGTAAACGATCCGCCGGGAGAGCGGATGCGCGCAGTGGCCGCAGCAGTCTCGGCCTCGCATCGCCATCGGCCCGGGGAGGCGGCGCGGGCCGCGCACGGGCGACGGCGTCGCCGATCCTGGAACCCGTCCCTGCGCGATGCCATCGGCGTGGATAACAAGGCCGATATGCGTTATTCTCCGATTGGATAAATTGAATTCGCGTTTCTAAGCTCTAATAATTGTTCGCCGGACAGCCTGTGTTTCGGGTGGAAGCTGTAGTCATGGAAGCGATCGACCTCAAAGATCGGATCGACGGGCAAGGTGCCGTCCCGGCCCGTCTGAAAGGGATCGCGGCCGCAACCGGTGTCCCGGTCGCGGCCTTCTTCGGCGCGCCGGCGCCACGCCCGCTCGCCGAGCTCAGCGAGCTGATCAGCCTGTGGCAATCGATTGCCGATGAGGAAAGCCGGACCGAGATCCTCGCCCTGGTCCGCGCCAGGGCGGCCGTGATCGAGACGGCGCGCAGACGGGGCTGACGCGGCGATTCGCGTTTTTGGTGCGCATGGCCCTGGCGGGATCGCGGCCGGACCGCTACATGATGGCGGCGGGGCTGCAGAGTTCGTCAGGAGCACTATCCCCGGGGCCTTATCGACTCCCTCGGGAGCTGTCCCTGGCCTCGTCCCTGGACTTGGCCAACACGGCGCCCACCTACGCTGTAGGTTTCCCGGGATCGATCCTCCAACGGCTCACGTGGCTCCGCACTCGTCTTCTCCCAGCACCGGCTCCGAAGCGCAGGGCATGGCCCGCAAGGCCGAGCTGCGGCGTGCGGCGCTCGCCGCCCGCGATGCCCTCGATCCCGAGGCCCGGGCCGCGGCTTCGGCGGCGATCGCGCGCACCCTTCTCGCACTGCCCCAACTCGCCCAGGCACGCCTGATCGGGGCCTTCTGGCCGATCCGCAGCGAGGTCGATTCGCGTCCCGCCGCCGAGGGCCTGCGCGCCCGCGGTCAGGCCGTGGCGCTGCCCCACGTCACGCCGGAGGGCTTGGTGTTTCGCCCCTGGCGCGCCGGGGATGCGCTGGTGGCCGGCCGGTTCGGCCTCAGCGAGCCGGATCCGTCTCTGCCGCCCGTCGAACCCGACGCCCTGATCGTGCCGCTCGCCGCCTTCGACCGCTCCGGACAGCGCATCGGCTACGGCCGCGGGTACTATGACGGCGCGATCACGCGCCTGTCCGGGACCCGCCCGGTCCTGACCGTCGGCATCGGCTTCGCCGCCCAGGAAGTCGAACGCGTCCCGGCGGAGCCGCATGACCGTGCCCTCCAGTTCGTGATCACCGAGGCCGGTTTGATCCGCTGCGACGGGACCGCCTGACCGATGCGGCTGCTTTTTCTCGGCGACGTCGTCGGGCGTTCGGGCCGCACCGTGGTGTGCGAGCGTCTGCCCCGCCTGCGGGAGCGCTGGCGGCTCGACTGCGTGGTCGTCAACGGTGAGAACGCGGCCGGCGGTTTCGGCATCTCCGAGACGATCTGCGACGAACTGATTCAGGCCGGGGCCGATGCCGTGACCCTCGGCAACCACAGCTTCGACCAGCGCGAGGCCCTGGTGTTCATCGCCCGGCAACCGCGGCTGGTGCGCCCGGCGAACTATCCCCCGGGAACACCCGGTCGCGGCGCGACGGTCGTCGAGACTCAGGGGGGCGCCCGCGTCCTGGTGGTCAACGTGATGGGCCGCGTCTTCCTCGACCCGATGGACGATCCGTTCACGGCGGTGGAGCGCGAACTCACCGCATGCCCCCTGGGGGCGGCGGCCGACGCCGTCATCGTCGACGTCCACGCCGAGGCGACGAGCGAGAAGCAGGCCTTCGGCCACTACCTCGACGGCCGCGCGAGCCTCGTCGTCGGGACGCACACCCACACCCCCACCGCGGACCACCGGATCCTGCCCGGCGGCACGGCCTACATGTCGGATGCCGGCATGTGCGGCGATTACGATTCGGTGATCGGCATGCAGAAGGACGAGCCGATCCGCCGGATGCTTCAGAAGACGCCGGGCTCGCGCTGGGAAGTCGCCGTCGGCGAAGGCACCCTGTCCGGCATCGCCGTGGAAACGGATGGGCGCGGGCTCGCCACGCGGGTCGCGGCCCTCCGCCTCGGGCCAAATCTCGAAGAGAGTGTCCCGCACTTCTGGGATTAGGGGCCGGTTCGGCCAAGTCGATGCCGGTTCGGCGTAAGTCGGCCCTGCGCGGCTAAGCCTTTTGTGCGGAGCCGGTCTCGATGCGGGTGGGCATAGGTCTCGGGTGACCTTCGCGAGACTTGATCGCGTGAGGGCCTGCCCCCACAGTGACCCCGACGGGCGCCGCGTACCGGCTGCCGCGCGATGAGATCATGCTAGAGCGACCGATGGCCGCCCGAGAAACCGGCGACGACAAAAATGGGCCGGTGGCACAACCCGGGATTTATCTCGGGCGCATGCTCATCTTCCTGATCCTGGTGGGCTTCCTGGCCTTCATCCTGTTCAGGCAGATCACCCCGGCCTTCCTGGCCAATCCCGGACTTAACGGCCTCATCCTCGGGGTGCTGCTGATCGCGGTCCTGATCGCCTTCGGGCAGGTCGTCCGGCTGTTCCGCGAGACCGCCTACATCAACGCGGTCGCCGGCGGCACGCCGGTCAAGCGGCCGCCGGCCCTGCTCGCGCCCATGGTGCCGATGATCGCGGCCCGGGCGGACGGAACCACCCTGGCGGGCACGACCGGCTATCTGGACACGATCGCGGTGCGCCTCGACGAGGGCCGCGAGATCCTGCGCTACATCGCCGGCATCCTGATCCTCCTGGGCCTCCTCGGCACCTTCTGGGGCCTCATCGACACGCTGTCCGCCGTCGGCGGCGTGATCAAGGGCATGCGCGGCGGCGGCGATGCCGGCGTGATGTTCGACGAGCTGAAATCCGGCCTCGCGGTGCCGCTCTCCGGGATCGGGCTCGCGTTCTCGGCCTCCCTGTTCGGCCTCGCCTCCTCGCTGATCACCGGCTTCCTGGAGCTGCAGGCCGGGCAGGCCCATGCGCGTTTCCACAACGAATTGCAGGACTGGCTGATGTCCGGCGCGACCGCCACCGAGGTGGCGCCCGCCGTGGGGACGGCGCGGCCTGCGGCCGGAACGCAGGAGCTGAAGGACGCCGTCGACCGCCTGACCGCCCTGGTGGCCGAGGGCGGCGGCAGCCGCGCGGCGACCCAGGCCATGACCAACCTTGCCGAGGGCATCCAGGGCCTCGTCCAGCACATGCGCGCCGAGCAGCAGATGATCCGCGACTGGGTGGAGGCGCAGGCGAGCCGGGAGCGCGAGCTGAAGCAGGTGCTCGACCGGCTCGGCCGGGAGCGGGTGTAGTGGCCTCGACCGCGACGCGCACCCGCCGCACGCTCAATGTCTGGCCAGGCTATGTCGACGCGCTGGCGACGCTGCTTCTGTCGGTGGTGTTCCTCCTCACCGTGTTCGTGGTCGGGCAGTTCTTCCTGTCGCAGGAGCTGACCGGCCGGGACGAGACCCTGGCCAAGCTCAACCGCCAGATCTCCGACCTCACCGATCTACTCGCCCTGGAACGCACCAACCGGCGCAATCAGGAGGAGGAGGTGCGCTCCCTGCGCACCACGCTCGCCGGCGTCGAGAGCGAGCGCGACCAAGCGAGGACCCAGGCCGAGGCCGCCACGGTCAGCCAGGGCGCGGCGGGCACGCTCGACAAGCAATTGGAGGCCGAGCGCGGTGCGAGCCGACGGGCGCAGTCCCAGATCGACCTGCTGAACGAGCAGATCAGCGCCATGCGCCGTCAGCTCGCCGCCCTGGAGGAGGCCCTCGCGGCGTCCGAGAGCCGCGATCGGGAATCCCAGGTCCGGATCGCCGAACTCGGAAGCCGCCTGAACGTCGCCCTGGCCCAGAAGGTCCAGGAGCTGGCGCGCTACCGGTCCGATTTCTTCGGCCGCCTGCGCCAGATCCTCGGCAATCGACCCGATATCCGCGTGGTCGGCGACCGCTTCGTGCTGCAATCGGAGGTTCTGTTCCCGGCCGGCTCCGCGATCCTGAAGCCCGAGGCGGGTCCCGAACTCGATCGCATCGCCGGGGCCGTCGCCGACCTCGCCAAGCAGATCCCGGCCGATCTGCCTTGGGTTCTTCGGGTCGACGGGCACACCGACGCCCGACCGATTAGCACGTCGCAATTCCCGTCGAACTGGGCACTCTCGGCCGCGCGCGCGATCGCGGTGGTGCAGTACCTCGCCGGCAAGGGCATCCCACCGCAGCATCTCCTGGCCGGAGCCTTCGGCGAGTTCCAGCCCCTCGATGCCGGCACCACCGAGGAGGCCTATGCGCGCAACCGCCGGATCGAGATGAAGCTCACCGAGCGGTAGGGACGCCCCATTGCGGCGGGGCTGTCGGCCCCCGGGGTGATGAGCCTGAAATTTTTCAAGTGTATCTGTTGCATTGAAAGATTAATCTGGCCGGACTTGGAGAAGAGGAACGATATTTTTTGTCGAATGCAACGGTATATATATTTGAGAAGTCTGAATTTTTTATTGGGAATAATCGAAGCGAAGCCAAATTAACGTATCGTTATCCCTGTCGCTGCATGGTGCGGGCGATCCGGGGAGTCTGTCGTCGATGTCGAAACTCAACGTGTCCATGAACGCCGCACCGCACGGTGCCGGCGATACCCGGGATGCGGCCGGCACAGGGGCGCCGCCCGCGCGGCGCGCTGCGACCGGCGGCGGTGCGGGGACATCACCGGCGGCTGAACCGCTCCACACCGAAGACAGGGCGATCGCCGCCGCCATGCAGGTGTTCGAGGACGGACTGTGTCGCCTGCGGACGAGCGCGACCATTACGGCCGATTCGGCTCCGAGAGGGACGGCTGCTGACGAGGCCACGGGGCTTCTGGCATCCATCGCCGGACAGACAAGCCTGATGGCTCTCCGGGCCGCGATCGAATCGGCCCGCGACGGCGGTGCGGGACGGAGCTTCGCGGCGGCCGCCGCGGAGGTCAGGGATCTCGCCGGTCAGATGGCGCGGGCGACGGATACGATCGTGGCGCAGGTCGGTCTGATCCAGGCCGCCACCGAGCGGGCGCAGGAAACCGGCCTGGGCCAACGCCGGGGCACCGAGGCCTGAGAGGCCGAAGCGCCGTCGATCGATCCAGCCGTGCGGTCCGGGTGGTCCCGGAGCGTCTCCCGGCTACTCCGCGACCGGGAGGCGCTCGCCCCGGCTGCGGGGCTCCTTGCCGCGCGCCGTCTCGTCCAGCGCGTCGGTGAACTGCAGGTTGGCGAGCTGGGCGTAGAGCGCCCCCTGGCCCAGCAGGCTCTCATGGGTTCCGGTCTCGACGATGCGGCCGTCATCGAGGACCAGGATGCGATCGGCGGCGCGGATCGTGGCAAGCCTGTGGGCGATGACCAGGGTGGTGCGGCCCTGCATCAGGGTGGCGAGGGCGGCCTGGACGGCGCGCTCGGATTCGGCGTCCAGAGCCGAGGTCGCCTCGTCGAGGAGCAGGATCGGCGCGTCCTTGAGGATGGCCCGCGCGATGGCGACGCGCTGCCGTTGGCCGCCGGAGAGCGTCACGCCGCGCTCACCCACCTGGGTCTCGTAGCCCTGCGGCAGGGCCGTGATGAAGCCGTGGGCGTTGGCGAGTTCGGCCGCCCGCCGGACCTCGGCCTCGTCGGCCTCCGGGCGGCCGTAGCGGATGTTCTCCGTCACCGTGCCGGAGAAAACCACCGGGTCCTGCGGAACCAGCGCGATGCGCGACCGCAGGCGTTCCGGGTCGACCTGGACGATGTCGGAGCCGTCGACCAGGATCCGGCCGCCCTGCGGATCGTAGAAGCGCAGGAGCAGCTGGAAGACCGTCGACTTGCCGGCCCCCGAGGGGCCGACGATGGCGATGCGCTCGCCGGGGGCGGCCGCGAAGGTCAGGCCGTCGAGGGCGGCGTGGCCGGGTCGGGTCGGATAGGCGAAGCGCACGGCTTCGAAGTCCACGGACCCGCGCGCGGGTTCCGGCAACGGCAGCGCCGGGGATGGCGCGCGGATCGCCGGCGTCGTGGCCAGGATCTCGGTGAGGCGCTCGGCGGCTCCGGCCGACATGGCGAGGTCGCCGTAGACTTCGGAGAGCTGGCCGAGGGCGCCGGCCCCGAAGACCGCGTAGAGCACGAACTGCGAAAGTTCGCCGCCGGTCATCGTGTGATTGAGGACGCCCTGAGCGCCGTACCACATCACGCCGACCACCGAGGCGGAGATCAGGAAGATCGCTACGCCGGTCAGGAGAGCCCGCGCCCGGATCGAGGCGCGAGCGGCGGCGTAAGCCTCCTCGGAGGCCGCGGCGAACCGGGCCGCCGTCGTCCCCGACCGTCCGAAGGCCTGCATGGTCCGCACCGCCCCGACCGCCTCGGCGGCATACGCTGAGGCATCGGCGAGCCGGTCCTGGGCCGCCCTGGAGCGCCGACGGACGCCCCGGCCAGAGACGATGAGCGGGAAGACGATGACGGGGATCGCGGCCAGGACCATCACGGACAGCCACGGGCTCGTGATCACCATCATGGCAGTGGCGCCCACGAACAGGAACAGGTTGCGCAGCAGGATCGAGACCGAGACGCCGAAGGCCGATTTGATCTGCGTCGCGTCCGCGGTGAGCCGGGAGACGATCTCGCCCGACTGTGCCCGGTCGAAAAAGGCAGGATCCAGCATCGTCAGCCGGGCGAAGACGGCGCTGCGGAGGTCCGCGACCACCCGTTCGCCCAGCGTCACCACCGTATAGACCCGGGCGGCACTCGACAGGGCGAAGGCGGCGACGACGCCGAGCAGGGCGAGGAAGTAGGCGTCGATCACCCCGGAGCCGTCGGCGGTGAAACCGTGATCGATGACGCGGCGCATGGCGATCGGCACGACCAGGGTCGAGGCCGAAGCGCAGACGAGGGCGATCAGGCCGGCGGCGATCCGCACCCGGTAGCGCAGCGCGAAGGGGAGGAGCGGCCGGAGGGCGCTCAGCGGGGCTTTGGGGCGGCCATCCGCGGCTGCCTTGGTCTTACGGGCCATCACGCCTCACGTGTCATCGATCTCCCGGTCCGCGGCGCTTGTGACCGGGGAGCGGCTGCGGTATACGCCGCCGCTCATCCGATTGCGTGTGTTCAATGGCCGCGGGCCGCCACCACGGTCGGCTTGGACGTGCCGTTGCCACGAACCCATGGTTCGGTGCAACCGGTGACATCTTCCGCATTCCGGGCCGGGCGGCGCCTCCTGCGCTTCCCGCCGGCGTGCCAGACAGGGACCAAGGTCATGGCGAAGGACGCGGCCGCAAAGGCCAAGGGGACTGAGCACCCCGATTACCACTTCATCAAGGTCGTGATGACGGACGGTACAGAGTACCAGACCCGTTCGACCTACGGGAAAGAGGGCGATACCCTCAATCTCGACATCGACCCGCTGACCCATCCGGCCTGGACGGGCGGCGAGCAGAAGATGCTCGACCGCGGCGGCCGGGTCTCGCGCTTCAACTCGCGGTTCGGCAACCTCGGCAAGCGCTGAGCCCCGAGAACGTCCCTCACGCGACTCTCACATTCAGGCGGGCGGCCTCGGTTCGGGGCCGCCCGTTTTCGTGTGCGCTATCCATCGGGCGCAGACGTGCCTCGGAGCGAGCCATCGCGTTCAGCTTGAAGTCGCCTTTATTGTGCAGAAATTTCCCGCGTAAGTTGTTTTTGACGTTGGACTTGAGGATTATTGATTTTTTGAAGAGAAAAACATAGGGACGTCAAAGGCGACTTAAGCAAAGGCAGTACGACTGCCGTCGCGGGCGGAACTTTTGCGTCGGGGGACGGCTGCGGCGATGAGTGGGGCACCGTCGATCGAGCCAGCCAGCCGCGGGACTGAGGCGCGCCCTCGTTCGATCCGGCGTCGGGATCTCAGTGCGGCCGGCTACGGATACGCCATCGCGATTGCCGCGGTTCTCTGCGCGCTGGCTGTGCGTGCGGTGCTGCCGCCTGGCCTCCCGTTCGTCACGTTCTATCCCGCGGTGATCCTCACCGCTTATTTCTGCGGTCCCCGTCCGGCTGTCGTCTGCGCGCTCCTGTCGGGTCTGGTCGCGTGGTACGCCGTGCTGCCGTCGAATCTTCCGGCCACGGGCGCATCGTCGGCCGCCGTCGCCCTGATCCTGTATGGCGGCGTCGTGGGCATCAACCTGATCCTCATTTTCAGGTTGCAGCGTTCCTCGGACGCCAACGTGGCGTTAGCTCACTCCGAGCGGCGGCTCATCGTCGAGCTTCAGCGTGAGACCGGGCTGCGCGTTGCCAACGAGCAGCTCGCCGAGAAGACGCTGCTCCTCGATCTTGCTCTGCAGGCCGCCGATGCCGGGACATGGCGATACTGCGTCCGGACCGGACGCGCCCAGCTGTCGGAGCGGATGGCGCGTCACCACGGCTTCGGCGACGAGCCCATCGAGATCGATGTCGAGCGCGACTGGCGACCGCGCGTTCATCCCGACGATGCCGAGCGCACCTTGGCCGCCCTTCGGGCGGCGGTTGCCGGCAAAACCAAGTTCGTCACGGATTTCCGCGTCCTCCTGCCGGAGGGAGGCGTGCGCTGGATCACCGGCCTCGGGCAGGTGGAGACCGACGCGGCCGGCGCGCCGACCGAGGTGGTCGGTCTCAGCCTGGACATCACCGCCCGCAAGGAGGCCGAGGCGAAGATCGCCCACATGGCGTCCCACGATCCCCTAACCGGGCTCGCCAATCGGATCCTGTTCCACGCTTGTCTCGACGCGGAGCTTGCCCGTGTCCGCCGGCATAGCGCGGCCTTCGCGCTGCTTTGCCTGGACCTCGACCGGTTCAAGGCCGTGAACGACACCCATGGCCACCTCGTGGGCGACGCGCTGCTCCGGATCGTCGCCGGCCGCCTCCGGTCCGTCATCCGCACGGAGGACACGCTGGCGCGGATCGGCGGCGACGAGTTCGTGATCATCCAGACCGAGGCCGACCAGCCTGAGAGCGCGGCCGCCCTCGCCAAACGTCTGATCGGCGCCGTGCAGCAGCCGATCGAGCATGAGGGGCATGCCCTCTCGGTGGGCCTCAGCGTCGGGATCGCCCTGGCGCCCGCCTGCGGCGACGATCCGCTGAGCCTCTACAACAGCGCCGACCGCGCCCTGTACCGTGCGAAGGCGGAAGGCCGGAACACCTTCCGTTTCGCGGGCTGAAGCCGGAGGCGATCAGCCCTCGGCCATCCGAAACGCCATGCGCAGCAGGCCCTGCTGCTGCGCCACCGGACTCTCGACCGGCACCGGCGTCGGCCGATCCTCGGCGATCAGCGAATCGAGGTGAAGGATGCGGGTGTGGAGGCGGCGCGCCCGCATGATGAGATGCTGGAGGCGCATCGGCAGCAGATTGAAATCCTGCGGCTTCGGCGGCTCGGTGGTGCCGAGCTTGACCCGGTGCTTCTCCTGGAGGGCTTCGGCCGGGGTCATCTCCCCTTCGGCGACCGCGCGCTGCACGAGGAGCCACGAGGCGATCTGCATCAGCACGGTGGTGAGGCGCATGCTCTCGGCCGCGTAGCTGAGCGTCGCGTCGCGGGATACGAGGCGCGATTCGTCGCGGCCTTCGCCGTCGAGATAGGCGGCCGTCTCTTCGACCAGCGTCATCCCATCGCGGAACAGCGCCTTGAAGGCTTCCGAGTTGACGTAGGACCTGCCGAAATCGACCCAGTCCTGATCGTCCCGGAACGTGACATCGAAGCCGTTCATCTGCCTCTCCTGCGCCGCCCGACGGCCCGGTTCGTTCCGATCCGGGACGTTCCGTCCTTGGCTTTCGGGCGACACCGCAATCCTAGCGCCGATTGGCCCGAACTTCAGGGTTCATCCTTTCTTAACCTTAACCCGCCGCTCGGGGTATCGAGAAGGCCGAAGGCGCCGAGCGGCGGAGTTCGCCCTCAGAACGAGGCGCGGATACCTCCGAATATGCTGCGCCCGCTCCCCGGATAGAACGCTGCGAGCGCGCCCGCCCCGCCAGCCGTCGCGGCGGCGTTGGCCACGACGGCGATGTCCGACACGTAGCGTGCGTCCGTGAGATTGCGGGCATCCACGAACACCGAGACGCCGTTGGCGAAATCGATGCCGGCCTCGACACCCAGCAAGGCGTATCCCGGGACCCGGAGCGTATTGGCGTGATCGGCGAAGGCGCCCTGCGGAACCCAGTCGAGCGCCGGCGCGAGGTGGAATCCGTTCGGGTGGCGGTAGCTCAGGACGGTCCGCAGCACGTCGGTCGGGATCCCGGCGATGCGGTTGTTGCCGAAGACCGGGTCGCCGACGAACCGGAAATCGTTGTGGGTCCAGATCTGGGTGAGGCTGAGGCCATCGCCGGGGCCGGCGAGATCGCGGGCAAGGTCGACGGTGACGGCCGCCTCGACGCCCTGGTGGACGGAGCGCGGGGTGTTGAACGTGGCCGCCGGGATGTTGAGGCCCGGATTGGTCGCGAAGTTGATCAGCTCGTCCCGCAGGTCCGACCGGTAGAGCGTCACGTCGAAGGCGAGGCGGTCGATGCGCCCGCGGGCACCGGCTTCGTAGGTCCAGGCGCGCTGCGCCCGCAGGGGTACGAAGGTGGTGCCCAGAAGATTCTGCTGAACGAGGTCCGAGAAATCCGGCACGTCCCGGGATCGGACGATGTCGCCGAAGATCTGGATGTCGGGCCGCGGCTGCCATAGCAGGCCGACCTTCGGGTTGAGCCCCTCGTAGGTCACGTCGGCGAAGCGGGGACGGGGGTTGCCGGGGAGCCCGCCCTTGTCGCTGAACGTGCGGTTCGACGAGAACGCCTTCGCGCCGGTCATCAGCGCCACGTCCGGCAGGAACCAGAACCGGTTCTCGCCATAGGCCTCGACGCTCGAGGCGCTCTGGAGGGAGTTGAGCGTCTGCGCGCCCCGCTGTCCGCGGACATTGACGAATTGCAGAGCCGAGTTCTGGCCCGCGAAGGCGCGCAGCCCGAGCACGACGTCGTCGCGGAACCCACCGAGATCGAAGGTGCCAGCCCAGTGCGGGCTGATCCCGTAGGTCCAGCCGTCCTGGTCGATCGCCTGGAAGATCGGGTGGTAGAGGCTCTTGTGGATCGCCCAGGTGTCGACGTCGAGCTTGCCGACATCGAGGAGGAACGACGTGCGGTTGGCGATCCGCTCGGTCTCGACCTTGCGGGACTGGTTGCCCGTGATGGCCGTGGGGTTGGCCAGCGTCGGGGTGATGAGGCTCTGTCCCAGCGTCAGGGTGCCGGGCAGCTTCTGGTCGGTGAGGTAGGTGCCGAGATAGAAGCGGGTCTCGATGTCGGGGGCGATCCGGTAGCCGATATTGGCGTTGAAGTTCTTCGTCGCCTGGGCCTCGTGGGCGCGGAACCCGTCGGAATTGGTCAGCGTCGCGTTGACCATGACGTCGAGCGGCCCGTCGATGCGGGACATCTGCGCCTGCTCGCGGATCGTGCCGAAGCTGCCGCCGTCGACCCGCAGGATGTTCGGTGCGAGCGCCGTGTAGGCCGTGGGCGTGACGGCGTTGACGGCCCCGCCGAGCGTCGTCGCCCCGAAGGTGAGGGCGTTGCCGCCCTTGTAGACCTCCACCGAACGCAGGGCGAGCGGGTCGACCTGATAGAAGTCGCCGCTCCCGTCCGCGAGGTTGAGCGGGATCCCGTCCTGCAGCAGTTCGATGCCACGCAGGTGGAAGGCGCGGGCGATGCCCGAGCCGCGGACCGAGAGGCGCAGTTCCTGGCCGTAGCGTTCCTGCACGTACACGCCGGGCACGTCCTTGAGCACGTCCCGGATGGTGTTGGCGTAGCGGTCCTGGAGCGTCGCGGCGTCCACGAACGCCACGGCGCCGACGGTTTGTGAAAGGTCCGCCCGCTGACGGTCGACGCTCGGCACGGAGAGCGAGCCGCGGGCTTCGCCCGGTCGCGCGTCCCCGGGTGTCGCGTCGCCGACGACGCTCAGTTCGGAGAGCGTGACGGCCGCAGCGGGCGATGTCTGGGTCTGGGCGGCGGCCGGCGCCGTGCAGGCGAAGAGGGAGAGCGCGGCGCGGCGGCCGGCCCGGAGCAGGGGGGGCATGAATTGGGGTCCGTGTCTGGAGATCGGATGGGGACTGCGATCGATCAGACGACGGGTGGGGCGCGGGCTCCGAGACCGTGGCGCGGCGGCGCCCGCGGGCGGGCGATGCGTCGCGGCCGCTGCCGCGTGATGAGGGTCGGGCGGGCGACCGGCCCGGTTGTGGCGGGTGCCCGCGGGGGCAGGGCGGCGGGGCCGGCGACGTGGCACGCCACGCAGCAGGCCAGGGTGCCCGGGACCGGCAGGTGTTTGCCGGCCGCCGCCGCACCTTCCGGGTCGGGTGTGGTGACGCAGCGGACGTGGTCCGGCCCGACGGCGGCCGCGGCCATGCCGCCCAGGATGCCCTGGAGGGCGAGGGCGTACAGGGCGAGGACGGCGACGATCCGTGCGAGGGTCCGCGTCCGCAGCGCGACGGACGCCGTTCCAAGGCCGGACGACAGGGCGGGATCGCACGCGCGACGGATCCTAGAGTCTCCCGAATTCCGCGGCTGGTTCTCGCGCCCCGGCCGGGTCGATCGGCTCGGCAAGACGCTGCGCCCTATCGCCTGGGTCAGGCGCGATGCCCGAGCGGCGGCGGGCCGGGCATCCGCGCAGCCGCGAGAGCCCGGCGCCCCGGCGGCCCGGCTTCGTGCGATCGTCCCGTCCATGTCCGCCGGCCCGCGCCCGGGGGACCGCTAGTGCTGGTGCGGGCCGCCCGGGGCAGCGGCACCGATCGGCGCCACCGCGAAGGTTACTGGCACGGAGCCGGCCCGCTGGAAGGTCAGCGTCCCCGAGACGGTCTCGCCGGCCTTTGGCGCGGCGGTGAGGTCTTCGAACATCAGGTGGTAGCCGCCGGGCTTCAGCTCCACGGTCTCGCCGGGCTTGATCGTCAGGCCGTTCGAGACCGGCGCCATCTTCATGACGCCGCCCTCCATCGACATGGCGTGGATGTCGCTGCTCTTGGCAAAGGGCACCGTTGCGCCCGTGAGCGTGTCGGGCACGCTCCCGGTATTCGTGATGCGCACGTATCCGCCCGCGACCTTGGCGCCGTTCGGCGTGGCGCGGAGCCAGGGCGTCTCGATGGTCAGATCGCCGGCCTTCACGGACGCCGTGCCTGCGGGAGCCGCCATCGCCCCGCCCATCTGCGCGGCCTGGACGATGCGGAAGGCGGGGGCCGCCGCCTTCAGGTCATGGGCGTCCTGGCCGGGCTTCGGCACGTCGGTCCAGGAGTGGCTGCCTTCCGAGCAATCCTGCTGCACCGGAACATAGACCGTCGCGCCCGGCTCGAACGTGTCGGCGACCTGCGCAAGGAACGTGAACTCGTCGACCTGGTCGTCCGGCAGGGAGCCGCCGCTCCAGGTGATCGCGGTCACCCCCTCCGAGGCGGTGCCGTGGTGGGTCGTGTAGGTCCTGGCATAGGCGCCCCGCGTCGTCGCCAGCGTCCAGCCCGGCTTCGGCATCGGCTTGGCGCCGATCAGCCCTTCCGGAATGGTGACGCTCACCCGCGTGGTCGGCTTGCCGCCGCAACCATGCATGATCTGGACGACGCCGCGATACGCCGCGCCGGGGCTCGCCTGCTTGCGTTCCAGGACTGCGTGAGCCTGCGCCGCGGAGGCGAGCAGGCCGAGGCCGATGGCGGCCGAGACAAGGGTCTTCATGGGAATGCATCCGTCCTGAGTGATCCGAGGAAACGTGATCGCTCAGGCGGCGGGTGGGCCTCGCGGTGCCGCAAGGCCGTCGGGTGGCGCGCGGGCTCGGCGCCGGTCGGGCATGGTCCAATTTGGTTGGAACGCCGCCTCGGGATCCCACGCGAGGACGGCGGGAGCCGGCCGCGCCGGGAGCGCCGCCCCGGTGGCCTGCGCCGCCGTGCAGCAGTCGCCGTGGCCATGGGGCAGGGTCTTGCCGGGCTCGGCATCGCTCGCGGCATGCTGGGCGCACAGCCCGTCGGCCGCGGCCGGAACCGGCATCAGGCCGCCGAGGAAAGCCTGTAGCACGAAGGCGTAGAGGGCCAGCACGGCGATCGCCGCACGCAGGGATGCCGCGGCGGATCCGTCATGGCGCTGCCAAGTGGACGAGCCCGATCCCATGGTGCTCCCGCGCGTCGGCCGGCTCGGACCGCTATGGCTTCCCTGCCACACCCGAATGGTCCTGGCTGTTGCCGGGGTGCCGCACCCGAGCGCGGCGTGCGCTGCCGCACCGCGATGCCACAATCCGGCCCCTTCGATAGGGAGTCTTAACGCCAGACCGACACCGTGGCGACCGAGACGACCGCTCCCGCCACACTCTTCTAACGAACTCCGGACCAGAGCCAGCGACCGATGCGCATGAAGGCACCCAACCGGTTCACCACCCTCGTGAGTGTCGCGGCACTCAGCGCGCTGGGCCTCGGCGCCGCCGAAGCCCGCGACCAGGGCGGTTACGCCCAGGCCGAATGGGCGCAGGACTACGCGTCGCCCGCCGGCATGCAGGTGCAGCGCGAGACGGTGCCGATCCTCTCGCCCCAGACCGTGGCGGCCACCGAGCAGATGGCCGAGCGCTACAAGGACATCGTCTCCCGCGGCGGCTGGAAGCAGGTTTCCGGCGCCGACCATCTGCGGATCGGCTCCCGCGGACCGGCCGTGGCCGCCATCCGCCAGCGCCTGATCGTCACCGGCGACCTCGACCCGGCCGCCGGCGGCTCCGGCGTGTACGATTCCTACGTCGCGGCCGGCGTGAAGCGCTTCCAGGCCCGCCACGGTCTCAGCCAGACCGGCACCATGAGCCTCGCGACCCAGCAGGCCATGAACGTGCCCGCCGAGGTGCGCCTGCGCCAGCTCGAGACGAACGTCGTGCGCCTGCGCTCCTACTCGGGTGACCTCGGACGGCGCTTCGTGATCACCAACATCCCGGCGGCCCTGGTCGAGACCGTCGAGAACGGTCAGGTCGTCACGCTCCACGCCGCCGGCGTGGGCAAGATCGACCGCCAGTCGCCGATCATGAACACCAAGGCGACGCAGATCAATTTCAACCCGACCTGGACGGTCCCGGCTTCCATCGTGAAGAAGGACCTGATCCCGAAGATGCAGAAGGATCCGAACTACCTCACGGACAACAAGATCCGGATCCTGTCGAACGGCTCCGAGGTCTCGCCGAAGTCGGTGAACTGGTTCTCGGACGAGGGCACCCGCTACACCTACCGGCAGGATTCGGGCGCAGACTTCAACTCGATGGGCATCGTCCGCATCAACATCCCGAATCCATACGGCGTGTTCATGCACGATACGAACACCAAGGGCGTGTTCGGTGACGATTTCCGCTTCATCTCCTCGGGCTGCGTGCGCGTGCAGAACGTGCGCGAGTACATCACGTGGCTTCTGAAGGACACGCCCGGCTGGGGCCGTCAGCAGGTCGAGGAGGCGATCGAGAGCGGCAAGCGCATCGACGCCAACATCGCCCAGCCTGTCCCGGTCTACTGGACCTACATCACCGCCTGGTCGACCCCGGACGGCGTCGTCCAGTTCCGCGACGACATCTACAAGCGCGACGGCGTGAACGTCCCCTCGACCATCGGCGCGCCGACTCCGGTGGCGAGCGCCGAGCCGATGCCGCAATCCTTCGAGCCCGGCGACGAGGAGTGACCGGTCCGCGGCCGCGCCGGGTCTCCTAGCCGGTCGGCACCATCGAGGACCCTTATCGAGGCCCGCATCTCCGGCGAGATGCGGGCCTCGCGCGTTTGCGGCCCTGCTGTCATCCGACGGTCAACTCCGTCTGCTTGGCCGCTCCAGGTTCGCCCCGGTCGCCGACGCGGCATGGGGCGATGTGTGTCGAAGCCGTGCAGGAGCCGATCATGGCGCGCGATTCCCAGTCCGGAGGCCTCACCCGCCGGGACACCATGGCGGGCGCGGCCGCCCTCGGCCTCGTCGCCGGCCGTGCGTCCGCCCAGGAGGCTGCGGAGGCCACCGGTATCGTGTTCGGGATCGATGCGGCCGGCGTGGATCGGACGCCGCTGCCGGGCGTGCTGGTGTCCAACGGCCGCGAGGTCGTGCGCACGGACGATCGGGGCCGCTACCGCCTGCCGATGCCCGGCGACGGGACCGTCTTCGTGATCAAGCCGCCGGGCTACGCCCTGCCGCGCGACGCCGACAACGTGCCGCGCCATTCCTACATCCACCAGCCGGGCGGCACGCCCGCGGAACTGGATCTGCGCTATCGTGGGATCGCGCCCACCGGCCCGCTTCCGACCTCGATCGACTTCACCCTGACCCGCGTCGTCGAGCCGGCCGACTTCGACGTGCTGCTGTTCACCGACCCCCAACCCGAGAGCCGGCTCGAACTCGACCACGTCCGGGATACGGCGGTCGCCCGCGCCATGGCGATCCCGGCGGCGTTCGGGCTGACGACCGGCGACGTGTTGTTCGACGATCTGTCGCTCTACGGCCGCTCCAACCGGATCATCGGACGTATCAGCCTGCCCTGGTACAGCCTGCCGGGCAATCACGACCTCAACATGCAGGCGCCCGACGCCCATTACAGCCGCGAGACCTGGAAGCGGGTTTTCGGTGCGCCGACCTTCGCGTTCCGGCATGGGCGGGCGTGGTTCGTGATGCTCGACAACGTCGAGTGGCTTGGGCCGCCGGTGCCGGTCGGCGCCAACACCTATCGGGGCCGGGTCGGCGAGCGCAGCCTGGCCTTCCTGCAGAACCTCGTGGCCGAGATTCCCAGGGACGACCTGATCGTCCTCGCCATGCACATCCCGCTGCACACCGACACCGCGCCGGACGATCCCCGCAACACGACCACCGACCGCGCCGCGCTCCTCGATCTGCTCGCCGGCCGCAAGGTGCTGAGCCTCGCCGGCCACACCCACACCACCGAGCATCACTACCCGGCGGACGGACACCATCATCACGTCCTGACCGCGGTCTCGGGCTCGTGGTGGAGTGGTCCGGATACCCGCACGGGGATCCCCTCGGCCGACAGCCGCGACGGCACGCCGAACGGCTTCCATGTCCTGTCGATCCGCGGCACCGACTACACGACGCGCTACGTCGCCGCGCAGGGTCAGCCGGACGAGACGATGCGGATCCTGTTCGAGAGCGAGTTGCGGGCCGGCGCGCCGGAGGTGGTCCGGTGGACCCGGCCCCTGCAAGGCCTGCGGCCGCCGGTGCCGCAGGAGGCGCTGGCCGACACGACGCTCGTGGTCAACGTGTTCGACGGCGGACCGCGCACCAGTCTCGCCTTTCGGATCGGCGAGGCGGCGCCTCGACCCATGATGCGCACCCGGCGGCCGGACCCCTTCGTCAACGAACTGTTCGAACGCTATCCGGAGACGAAGAAGAGCTGGGTCAAGGCCACGCCCTCGACCCATATCTGGACAGCCCGTCTTCCGGACGACCTCGCGCCCGGCGCCCACCGCGTGACCGTCGAGGGCGCGGACGAGTACGGACGCTCGATCCGAGGATACACCGTGCTGGAAATCACCGGCGAGCGCGGCCGCGGCTGAGCGGATGTGACCGCACCGCGGCCGCGCCGCGCCGTGCCGGGCTCAGGCCGCCAGCTGCCGGGCGCCGTGGCCGCCTTCCTGGATCTCCTCGATCACCTTCGCGCAGAAGGCATCCAGGTCGCCGGGATTGCGGCTCGTGACGATGCCGTCGTCGGTCACGACCGCCTTGTCGTGCCAGCGGCCGCCCGCATTGATCACGTCAGTGCGGATCGAACCGAACGACGTCAGGTCGCGGCCCTTGGCCGCGCCTGTCTCGATCAGCAGCCAGGGGGCATGGCAGATCGCGGCCACGACCTTGCCGGAGGTGAGAAAGCTCCTGATCACCGCGAGCGCCTTCGGCTCGAGGCGCAGCTTGTCCGGATTGATCTGGCCGCCCGGTAGAACCAGCGCGTCGTAGGCCGACGGGTCGACCTGCTCAAGATCGGTATCGACCGCGACCTCCTTGCCCCAGTCGGTCTTGTCCCAGCCTCGGATCGTGCCCGTGCTCTGACGGGATTGCGGGGCGGCCACAGTGACCGTCGCGCCGGCCTGGGACAGTTTGGCCTGCGGAACGGTCAGTTCGCTCTCTTCGAAACCGTCCGTGGCGAGAATCAGGATCTTGGCTTGGCGGATGTTGGGCATGGTTGTCCTCCGGGTGGGGATTTGCCCGGCTAACGGAGGGCGGCTGTCTCCGTTCCTGCGGCCCTGAGCCGCCCGTCCGTGGCGGGAAACGGGATCGGAACCCCGAAGGAACGCCGTCCGTTGGTGACCATCCCGGACCATCAGGAGTCGTGCCATGGCCAATCCCGGCCTTCCCGAGCCCACGCCCGGCGATCTGCCGCCGCCCCCGCCCATTCCCGAGGAGGAGCCCGACATCGGCCCGACCGGACCACGCACGCCCTACCCGGTGAACGATCCCGGCATCGGCGAACCAGGCGGCCCCGGCTCGGAGCCCGACATCTTCCCCGGGACGCCGACGGATCCGGGCACCCGCATGTGACCTGCCGCCGTCAGTGGCCGCCGTGCGAGGTGCGGACGTCACGCGGTGCGTTGAGGATTTCGGAGAGGCTCGTCACCACATGGCGGGCCTCTTCGTCCGTCAGGCGAAGCTGGAAGGGCGGCAGGGCTCCAGCCTGGAGGGCGACCACGGCCTGGCCCTCGTCGTCGGTCCCGATCTCGATCGCGGACGACGTCACGTCGAGCATGGCGACCTCCTCGTCGCCCATCTCGTCGGCCACATCCGGCTCGTCCGTGTCGTCGATCGCCGTAAGGAGCTGCCCGACGGCGCGCACCAGCGCACGAGCGGCGCGGGCATCCATCACCACCGCCGTCGCCTGATCGTCCTTCTGGAAAGACAGCTGGATGTTCGCACCGTCCAGCGAGACCGAGATGCCTGCCATGTATCGTCCAGAGCCACGCGCCCTAACTGCTTGAGCGCATTCCGTATATGCATCGCGGATGCCCAAAAACACAGGGGGCGGCGCGCGCGTTCAACGTTCCGATGCCGGTCCGCGGCGACCATGATGGGCCACACATGCCTTGTTGCGGCCGCAGCCAGCGCTTAAATAGCTCCTCGGGGGGCTTACCCACCGAGGCTGACGCCGTTCAAGGTTCAGCGACTCGCGCCCCGCCGCACTGGCCAAATCCAGAAAGACCGTGATGCATCACGCGGCCCTCGTGGCGCGCGGATGGCCTATGGACGAACGAGGTAAACTACGTGAATACCGGCACTGTAAAGTGGTTCAATGAGACCAAGGGCTACGGTTTCATCCAGCCCGATGACGGCGGCAAGGACGTGTTCGTGCACATCTCGGCTGTCGAGCGCGCCGGGATGCGCAACCTGATCGAAGGTCAGCGGGTCACCTACGAGATCCTCACGGACAAGCGCAGCGGCAAGGACGCTGCCGGCAACCTGCAGGCGGCCTGACCGCCTCAGGGATCTGACGGCGTCCCTCCCGACGCCCCCCTCAGCGCCAGCGTGCGCGACCGGGGTCTTGGGGGGAAGCCTGAAGCGGCCGCCTGATGCGGTTCCCCCTTCCGACGCTGCCATCCCGGGCGAGACAGTCCGGGGCAGGTCGCGTCGGAGGCAATATCCCAGAAACGACGCCGGGCGGAGCCAACGTCCGGGCAGAGAAGAAAAGTCAGTTCATGTTATTCGAGTTCACGCGGCGCCGCGGCGTCCGCTCCCCCGTCACCGATGCGCCCACCTTTCGGGTCGGCACTCTGGCACGGGCCAAGACCGCAAATCAGACCGGGATCGATGTCAGCGACCTGATCGACCGATCCTACAACTACCACTCCCCACGGGAACTGCACTGGCATCTCGCCGATCGGCTCGGGCTGACGCCCGCCGCGGTGAAGCTGCGCGAGGCTGCGGCGGCCTGAGGCCACCGCCATTCCCATCTACGCGTCCTCAGCGGCCCCAGGCCGCCAGGACGGGGTCGCGCAGAGCCACCGGCGCGGCGAGCAACTCGCCGTGAACCGGATCGGCGCGGTTGTAAGGGGTCGCCGCACCGCCGAAATCGCACACGATCCCGCCGGCCTCGCGCAGAACGAGGTCGGCCGCGGCGAGGTCCCAATCGCGGGCATTGCCGGAAATCATCCCGACATCGACCGTCCCGTCGGCCACGCGGGCAAGCCGCAAGGCCAGAGACGGGATGCGTTGGATCACCTCGAAATCCGGATCGGGCGCCGCACCCTGTGCCAAGCGGTCGAGCATCGGCTTCGGCCCGGTGACGCGGGCGCCTGCGAGGCTTTGCCGGGCATCGACGCGGATCGGCTCCCCGTTCCGCGTCGCACCGCGTCCGCGCACCGCTTCGTAATCTGCATCGCCCACCGGGGCGTGCACAAAACCGATCAGCGGCTCGCCGGCGGACAGGAGCGCCACCGCGATCGACCAGTCCGGGTGACCCGAGAGGAAGGCCCGCGTTCCGTCGATCGGATCGACGATCCAGACGAGGTCGTGGCGCAGGCGCGCCGGATCGTCGGCGGTCTCCTCCGAGAGCCAGGCCGCCCGCGGCACGAGGGCGCTCAGACGCACTTTCAGGAAGGCATCCACCGCGACGTCGGCCTCCGTCACCGGCGAGCCGCCGGCCTTCGACCAGATGCGGGCCGAGGTCTGACCGCCGAGCCGGAAGAACGGCCGCGCGATGTCGGCAGCGTCGCGCATCACGGCGCGCAGTTCCGGCATCAGGGCCGATACGGCGTCGTCGGTGAGAGAATCGGGCATTGCGCTCCGCGTGGAATCCGTCAGGCCCGCGAGGGGCTCGCGGCGCTGTCCATCCATTGGCTCGGATGTCCGGGCGCGCCTGGGCTGAGAAGACCGGGTGCGGAGGATCGCGCGCCCGGCCGTCCCGTTGTACGGCGCCTCCCGCACCGCCACAAGGATGCTGGTTGATTGATCGATAATGATCGTTCGCCGCAAGGAAATGTTGAGCATTCAAGGAAGCATTGAGCATTCCACAAATGACAGCGCTGTCCAGAATCGCTTAACGACGGCTCTTAAGCGGTGCGGAGGAGTTCGGGTGCGAGTTTGCTTGGCATAACGGACGGCCCGACAGGGGCCGCCACTTGCTCCAGGGACTCGGACCGATGAACACTTCCTTGGTCACGGACACAGGCCACGCGGGACATGCCATGCACGGTGCCGACACCGCGCCCTGTTACACCGCCGCGCCGCTCCCGGTGATCGGCCGCGCCCCCGGAGCACGCCGCGCCGTCGGCATCGCGCTGGCCTACGCCGCCGAGGACGCGGAGATCACGGGCGCCGACCGGTTCAACCTGATCCTGGTCGATGCCGAGGGTGATGAACTCCACCGCCTCGGCAGTTTCGAGGAGGACGACGTGGTCGCCGTGTGGCGCGACATCGCGGCTCGGGCCGGACTGGTGCGGATGATCGTCCGCGAGGACGGACTCCTCGTCCCGGTCTCCCAGCAGATCGGACGGGTGATCCTCGGCCAGATCCGCATCCGTCGCCGCCATGCCGGCCTCGGCCGCCGCCGCCCCCGGTTCCTCGCCCGCCGCAAGACCGGCCGGCTTCCCGCCCGTCCGCAGATCTTCCGCGGCGAGAACGAGATCATCGCCCGCAGCTGAAGCCCTCGACCCTACGAGACGAGCCCGCGCAGCAGCGCGTCTGCGGTCAGGCCGACGAACAGAATCAGTCCGGCATCCCGGTTCGACCGGAACAGGCTCAGCGCCCCGCGCCCGTCGCGCGCCCGCAGCGACAGGACCTGCCAGGCGAGATGTCCGGCGAACGCCGCGACTCCCAGGAACCCGACCGGTCCCGCGCCGGCCCCACGGGCTGCGAGCGTCACGAAGACCGCCGCCAGGGCGTAGCACAGGCCGACGGCAGGCCGCACGTGCCGGCCGAACAGGCGGGCTGAGGAACGGATCCCGGCGATCTCGTCGTCCTCGATGTCCTGCACGGCGTAGATCGTGTCGTACCCGATCACCCAGCACAGGGCGCCCGCGTAGAGCAGGAGCGCCGGCGGATCGAGGCGGGCGAACACGGCAGCCCAACCCATCAGCGCGCCCCAGGCGAAGGCCAGACCCAGGATCGCCTGCGGCATCGGCATGATGCGCTTCATGAACGGATAGATCGCCACCGGCAGAAGCGAACACAAACCGATGACGATCGCCTCCGCGTTGAATTGCAGCAGCACGGCGAGGCCGATCAAGGCCTGGATCACCAGAAACAGCGCCGCGTGGCGCGGCCGGACCTGCCCCGAGGGCAGGGGGCGCAGGCGCGTCCGCTCGACCTGAGCGTCGAGGTCCCGGTCGGCGATGTCGTTGTAGGTCGAGCCCGCCCCGCGCATCGCCACGGCGCCGATCAGGAACAGCAGGCAGTGCCAAGGATCGGGGAAGGACTGATCCGCCGCAATCGCCGCCAGGGCGGCCGACCACCAGCAGGGCAGGAGCAGGAGCCACCAGCCGATCGGCCGGTCGATCCGGGCGAGGCGCAGATACGGGCGCCAGGGCCGGGGCGCCCGCCGGTCGACCCAGTGCCCGGAAACGGCGTCGGCCGGCCGCCCGTCATCAATGGCCGTCCCGTTCATCGATCGGATCTCCGGTCGTGGCGCACGGTTGTCACCCTCCGCTGCAGAGGGGGACCCGCGCCGGATCCGCGATCCTCTCAGACGAACTTACAGAGCGCCCTGCGGCAGCTTGAAGCTCCCGGTCAAGCCCGGGCCGCCGAGCAGGCCGCCGCCGCCGCCGCCATTGGCCTGGGCCTGGGCCTGGGCGCGGGCCTGCGCCTCCATTTTGGTCGCCTGGGCGGCGACGCTGCAGATCTTGGTGCGGATGCCGCTGACCTTCAGATGGTCGGCCTTGAAGCCCTCGGCGAAGGAATCCGGGATCGAGCACCATTCCTTGTTGGCCGTGATCCACTTCAGGCCCTCGGCGCCGTTCGCCTGGAGCTTCCCGAACAGGGCACAGGCCTCCTGCGGAGTCATCTTCTTCTTGGACTGCGAGGCCGCATTGGCCCGGCTGACCAGCGCCTTACGATCGGCCAGCGTCTTCTGGATGGTCCCGCATTCCGGCGCCGCGCCCTGCGCAAAGGCCGCCGTGCCGAACAGGACGGTGCCGACGAGCACCGCGGCCCCCAGATTCAAGCTCCCCTTCGCCATTCCGCAAACTCCCTCGACGCCCCTGCCGAATCCGCCAGCGGCCGGCTTTCTTCCGTTCACCTGGGTTCGCCATAGGATTGTGGCGTCAATCGAGCGGCAAACCGGCTGCGCCATGCACCGGTGGACCGACGGCGGAAAACCGGCGTTCGTAACCATTTGGCAACACATCGGGGCGCGGCCGATCCGTTGACAGGTCCGCCGGCCCGCGCGACCACGCCACCATGCCGGCCTATGACTTCACCGCACCGCGCCTCCACGTCGCGGCCGATCTCGCCGCGGGCGTGATTCTCCCCCTGGATCGGGCGCAGGCCAATTACCTCCTCAACGTCCTGCGTCGCGGGCCGGAAGATCCCGTCCTGGTCTTCAACGGACGCGACGGCGAGTGGCGCAGTCACGTGGTCCAGACCGGGCGCAAGGCAGCCGACCTGCACGTGACCGCGCAGACGCGCGGGCAAACCCCACGCGCCGACCTGCACTACATCTTCGCCCCGCTGAAGAGCGCGCGCCTCGATTACCTCGCACAGAAGGCGGTGGAGATGGGCGCGGGCACGATCCGCCCCGTCATCACGCGCTATACGCAGGGCGAGCGCGTCAACATGGACCGGCTGCGCGCCAACGCCGTGGAGGCCGCCGAGCAATGCGGCATCCTGGCGATCCCCGATTGTCCGGAGCCCGAGCGTCTCGACCCGGTCCTGGCGGGGCTGGCGCCGGAGCGCCTTCTGGTGTTCTGCGACGAGGACGCGCCGGTGCGCGATCCCGTGCAGGCTCTGCGGGCGGCCGCCGATCCGCTCGCGTCGCCGCCGCTCGCCGTGCTGGTCGGTCCGGAGGGCGGCTTCTCGGAGGAGGAGCGGGCGCTGATCCGGGCGCGGCCGAACACCGTGGCACTCTCCCTCGGACCCCGCATCCTGCGGGCGGACACCGCCGCCGTCGCCGTTCTGGCCCTGGTCCAGGCCGTGCTGGGGGATGGGCGCTGATCGGCATGCGCCTCTATCCATGTGTGCCCGCGCACATCAGGGCTGTCCCCCGGCCGATTGTTTCCTCCGATCGGACGTGAAGCGCCGCCCCGGTCGAGACCGCCGCGTTGTGGGTTCCCGGCGCGTCGATTATGTCCCTGAGCGGACGCCGCGCGCTCATCGGGGTCGGTAGCGAATCTCCGCCCCCGACCCAGCGCGCGACAGCGGGTTTGTACCGGGCGGATCCGCCGAAGCAGTTCGGCGCGCCCGCTTCCAAGCACATGTCAGACGCACGGGCAGGCAGCGCATGGCGCGCGACAGCAACGACACCACGCCGCTCACCACGCGCGCCGAACTGATCGAATGGTTCGCGGCCGGCGAGAAGCCACGCGCGCGCTTCGCGATCGGCACCGAGCACGAGAAGATCCCCTTCTACCGGGAGAGCCGGGCTCCGGTTCCCTATGACGGGGATCGCGGCATCAAGGCCCTTCTGGAAGGGCTCGCCCGAGAGACGGGCTGGGAGCCGATCCTCGATCTCGGCAACATCATCGGCCTGTCGGCGGAGGAAGGCGGTGCGATCTCGATCGAGCCCGGCGGCCAGTTCGAGCTGTCCGGCGCCGCGCTTCCCGACGTCCATGCCACCGCGGCGGAACTTGCCGCCCATCTGGCCGCGACGAAGCGGGCGGCCGATCCTCTGGGCATCGAGTTTCTCACCCTCGGCATGAGCCCGAAATGGCGGCGGGACGAGACCCCGGTCATGCCCAAGAGCCGCTACCGGATCATGGCGGGCTACATGCCGAAGGTCGGATCGCTCGGCCTCGACATGATGCTGCGCACCGCCACCGTGCAGGTGAACCTCGATTTCGCCTCCGAGGCCGACATGGTGCGCAAGATGCGCGCCTCCCTGGCCCTGCAGCCGGTCGCCACCGCGCTCTTCGCCAACTCCCCGTTCACCGACGGACGGCCGAACGGATTCCTGTCGCGTCGCTCCGAGATCTGGCGCGACACGGATGCCGACCGGACCGGCATGCTGCCCTTCGCCTTCGATGCGGGGTTCGGCTACGAGGCCTATGTCGACTGGCTGCTCGCCATGCCGATGTACTTCGTCAAGCGCGGCGACACCTATCACGACGTGTCCGGCGCCTCGTTCCGCGACCTGATGGCCGGCAAGCTGCCGCAACTCCCCGGCGAATTCGCGACCGTCGCGGATTGGGCCAACCATGCCTCGACGGCCTTCCCTGAGGTGCGCCTCAAGCGCTTCCTGGAGATGCGCGGCGCCGATGTCGGCGATCCCGGAATGATCGCCGCCCAGGCGGCCTTCTGGACCGGCCTCCTCTACGACGAGGCGGCCCTCGACGCCGCCCTCGACCTCGTGAAGGGGTGGAGCCCGGCCAATCGCGAGGCCGCCCGCGCCACAGCGCCCCGCCTCGGTCTCGCGACTCCGGTGGCCAACACCACCCTCGGCGTCGTCGCGGCCGAGGCCCTGGCGATCGCTCGGGCGGGCCTGCGGGCGCGGGGCCGGCGCGACGCCGAGGGGCGGAACGAGTCCGTCTTTCTGCAGCCGCTCGAGGCGATCGTCGCGGCGGGCCGCACCCGGGCCGAGGATCTGCTCGCCGATTACGAAGGTCGCTGGGGCGCCTGCGTGCGTCCGGCCTTCACGGAATGCGTCTTCTGAGTTTCCAGTAACCGTCTGACACCGGCGGAGGCGACTCGCTCTTGAAACGTGCTAATGGAACGTTCCAACGGAGCAACGCGCCCCTTGGGAGACCGGACCATGAACCGCACGATCGCCGTCATCCTCCTCGGGATGGCTTCCTTGTCGGTGAGCTCGGCCGTCGGCCTCGCCGCCGATCCGGCGCGGTTCGAGGCTTTCGGTCCAGCACCCGGCCCCTGGCATGATGCACCCGGCGGCCGCATCGCCGGCACCGTCGCCGCGCGAGGCCGGCCGCAATACAGCTACTATGGCGAATACGGATATCCGGCGCCGTTCGGTTACGGCTATGCCTACGCCCCGGTGCCCAGTCGCGGTTTCGACTAAGGGTATTACGGTCCGCGCTACGTCTGGTCCGAGCCGGATGGCTATTACGGCCCGGCCTTCGGCTATCACACGTGGTGAGTGGGGCTGCTGGCGTCGCCGCGCGGTGATGCCTATGACGCGTCCGGGGCCGGCACCTGCGCCGGTTCGGGAGCTTCCGGCATGCGGGACGCGGATCCGGACTGTGTCGACCTCGATCTCAGCGGTCTGAAATGCCCGCTCCCGGTCCTTCGGACGCGCAAGGCCCTGCGCGGCCTTCAGGCCGGTCGAACCCTGGTGGTGACGTGCACCGATCCGCTGGCGGCGCTCGATATCCCGAACCTCGTCCGGGAGGAGGGCGCCCGTCTCGACCGCGTCGAGCGGATCGAGGGAGGCCTGCGTTTCCGCATCGCGGTGTCCGCAAGGCCGCCGCAATCCTGAACGATCCGTGAGCCTTCCAGGGGTAAGGTAGGATCGGCATGGCACCGCGGATCGGGGGCGTGCGCCTCGTGCACGACGGTTGGGCGCGCTACCTCGTGGCCGAGGTGATGCAGGACGACGGAACCCGCATCACGCGGGAGATGGAGGATCACGGCCGCGCGGTCGCGGTGCTGCCGTATGATCCGGACAAGCGGGTGGCCACCTTGGTTTCGCAGTTTCGGGCGCCGGTGCTCTATTCGGGCGGACCGCCGAGCCATGTCGAAGTGCCGGCCGGCCTTCTCGACGAGGGGGCTTCCGAGGACGAGGCGCGGCGCGAGGCGATGGAGGAGACAGGGTTGCGCCTGGGCCAACTCGATTTCGTCGCCAGCGCGTGGTCGATGCCGGGCATCTCCACCGAGCGGATGGACCTGTTCCTCGCAGCTTACGGCGAGGTCGACCGGACCGGTGCCGGCGGCGGCCTCGCGGGCGAGGGCGAGGCGGTGGCCGTGCACGAGATCCCGCTGCCGGAACTCGCCGCCATGGGCCGCCGCGGCGCGATCACCGACATGAAGTCGCTGACGCTTCTGTTCGCGCTGCAATTGCGGCGGCCGGACCTGTTCGTGGAAACGCGCTGACGTCAGCCGACGCGCCGCTGCGACCGGTCCCGCATGGCGATGCCGATGAAGCGCCAGGATTTGATGAAGTAGCGGCTGAACAGCCGCCGCGGGGCCTGCAGGAACCGGTAGATCCATTCGAGGCCGAGGCGCTGGATCAGCGCCGGCGCGCGCGGCAGAAAGCCGGCGGCGACGTTCAGGGCGTCACCGACGCAGAACACCACGGGCGCGCCGAGCATCTGGCCGTGCCGGTCCACCCAGATCTCGGATTTGGGCGCTCCGACCCCCATGACCAGGAGCGTCGTCCCATGGGCGCGGATCCGTTCCGCCAGGGTGCGGCTGTAGCCCGGGTCGTTCTCGAACCCGAAGGGCGGCACGGCACTGGCCACGGCGCCCGCCGGAAGGCCCGCCGCCTGCAGCCGGATGGCCAGCGCGTCCGCCGCGTCCTGGCGGGCGCAGACGAAGAAAACCCGCCGTGCGAAGGTTGGCGGATCAGCGAGGACGCAGCCCAGCAGATCGTGGCCGGTGATCCGATGGACCGGCTGGCGCCAGCGCCTCCGGGCCAGCCAGACCAGCGGCATGCCGTCCAGCGTCCTGGCAGCGGCCCGGGCGTAGGCCTCGCGGAAGGGAGCGTTCTCGCTCAGCTGGACGATATGATCGACATTCGCCGTGACAATCATCCGCGGCCGGCCGTCCTGCCGCGCCGCGACGGTAGCGACCAGCGCCGCGGCCGTGCCCGTGTGGAAGCGGTATCCGAACAGCTCGACGGTCGCACCCATCGGCGCCGCCCCAGAGGCCGGGGCGGCCGGGGCGCTCACGGTGTGCGCCTCCTCGCGGACCTGATCCATGGCGCCCAGGTAGAGGCTGACCTCGCCGGTGTCACGCATCGGCGGCCCGGAAGCTCGCGGCCGGCCGGGTGGCAGCCCGCAGGCTGCGGCGGCGGTCGCTGTCGGCGCCGAGGAGCAGGGCGATGCCGCCGCCGAGCATCAGGCCGAGGATCAGGGCCACGGGGAGGACGATCTTGGGCGAGGGCGGGAAGGTCCGCTGGCGCGCCGGAGTCGCGGCCGAGATGATGCGGACATTGGTGGTGTTGAGCCGCTCCTGCTCGCTCGCCTCCCGGGCGCGCTTCAGGTACGATTCGTAGATGCCACGGCGGGCATCGAGGGTGCGCTCCAGTTCGCGCAGGCCGACATAGGCGCGGTCGCTGCTCACCGTCTCGTTCTTCACCCGGTCGAGGCTGGCCCGGATCGCCGCCTCGCTCGCCGCGGCGCGGTCGTAATCCTTCTGCGTCGTGTCGATGATCCGCTCCTTCTCGCGCTGGATCAGGCGCTGCAGGTCGCGCTGCTGGGCGTATTGCTCGGCCATGGCCGGGTGGCGCTCGCCGAGCCGGGTGGCGAGCTCGGCGGTGTTGCGGGAGAGCGTGGCGTATTGCTGCCGCAGGGCCTGCATCTCCAGGGATTGCAGCATCTCCGGCAGCGCTGTGCTGGGATCCGCCGAGCGCATCCGGCGGGCCTGCTCGAGGCGCGACTTCGCCTCTGCGGTCTTGATCGAGGCGGTGACGAGCTGCTGGTTGAGGTCGCCGAGCTGCTGGTCGGTGAGCAGGCGGCCGCTCGCGGCCACGAGCCTGTGGTCCTCGCGGTAGCGCACCACGGCGCTCTCCGCCTGCTCGACATCCCGCTTCAGGCTGTTGAGCCTCCCGGCGAGGGCATCGGACGCCCGGCGCGCGGTCTCGGTGCGGGCTGCGGTCTCCTCGGTGAAGTAGGCGTCGCCGACGGCGTTGGCGATTCGGGCGGCCTTCTCGGGGTCGCGGGACTGTACCGAGACGTCGATCACGAAGGTCCGCTCGGCCCGCCGGACGCTGAGCCGGTTCTGCAGCGTGTCGAGGGCGGTGATGACCGGATCCCGGCTCGCGGGCGGCGGCAGCATGCCCAGGGCACCCTTGATCCAGTTGAGCGTCGGGTTGTTGCCATCGGGCAGGACGAACTCGTCGTCCTGGTCGAGGTGAAGCTTCGCGATGACCCGGCGCAGGACGCTGTCGGACTGGATCACCCGCACCTGGCTCTCGGCGATCGAGACGCCGCTGTCGGCCTGCGGTTGGCGCGCGTTGACGTCGTTCTCGACGACACGCAGGTCGCTGGGATCCACGAGGATCTGGATGCTCGACGTGTAGCGCGGCGGGATCAGGCCAAGGAGCGCCACGGCCGCCGCCACCATGAACAGCGCCCCAAGCACGATGAAGCCGCTGCCGCGCCACAGGCGCCGCAGGATCACCCGGCCGTCGGCCGGCGGGGTCACCTGCGGCAGCACCATCCGGACGGGCTGCTCCCCGCTCATTCGTGTCGAGAAGTCGAACATACGCCTCGCTCCCTGACCTGCCGGGGCGGAAACGACCGCCCTTTACCGCCTTCGTCGTCTGTCCCCTTCTGACCAGCTTTGTGCCGATCCGGAACAGGTTCTCGCCCGATGCGGTGCCTTCGCGGACAGTCCAGCAATCAGCATACCGGACCTGACCTGTCGCCCCGAGGGAGTCCTGCTTCAGGAAGCCTGTCGATATCGCATACAGACGTCGTTCAAAGTGTCACGACATCGGGACGGGGACAGGCCAGGTTTTGCTGGGGACTACGTGGCGCGTCTCACGGGCGCGCATCGGATGCGACAATTGAATCCAGTGCGTCGTAGGCGGTCCGGTCGCCCGCCAGGAACCGCCGGAAACGCCGGCCGTCCGCCGCCGCTGCCCCGTTCCAGGTCGCCACATTGGCCCGGCTCACCGCGGCCGCGCGGGTCAGGCCGCCGTCCCCGACCCAGGTCGCAACCGTGCGGGCGGCGACCTCGGGATCCTCCGGGCGGATCAACAGGCCCGATGTCCCCAGAACCTCGCGGAACACGGGATCGTCCGGCGCCACCACCGGCAGACCGCCGTGCTGCACCTCGAGCAGCGGAAGGCCAAGCCCCTCCGCCTTGGACGTCGAAACCATCAGGTGGCACGAGCCCGCGAGCGTCCGAAGCTCCGCATCCGTGCGGTAGCCGTGCCGGTGCAGGAACGGCGGCGGCGCGGCCAGGAAGGCATGGTGGCCCCAGCCGACCCGGCCCACGAGATGGAGTTCCGCCCGGATGCCAGAGCGGATGAGCGCCGCCGTCAGGGCGAGGGCCGCCGGATAGTTCTTACGTGGCTCGATGGTTCCGATGGCGAGGAGCCGGAGCGGTTCGCCCGGGATGTAGGCCGCCGGCCCCGGAAGATCGGCGAGTCCGAAGGCGTCGCGGACGGGCGGGCGCAGCAGGGCAACGCGGGCGCGGGTCGCGCAGAGCGCGCGCACGGCCGCGCCGGTGGTGCGGCTGTTGACGAACAGGTTCGGGCACCAGCGCAGGGCCAGGGCGAAGCTCGGGCTCATGTAGAGCCGGCTCCGCAGGCTCAGATCCTCCGGACGGGTCAGCAGGAAGGTGTCGTGGACGTAGAGCAGGCAGCGGGTCGCCGCGACGGCGCAGAGCGGACCCGGCGGGAAGCCCGGGAACAGAAACAGCGCTTCCCGATCCGCCAGGGCGCGGGCGGGGAGGCCGAGATGCTGCGCGGCGACCATGCCGGGAAGCGAGCCGGCCGTCACCGGCCTCACCTCATGCGGGGCGAGCCGGTCCGGGGCGAACAGGTCGAGGGTGATTCGCTCGATCCCCGTGACGTGGGCGCGCAAATGGGTCTGATCGAGATAGATGCGCCGTCTCACGCCATCCGCGTCCGCTCGGTCTCCTGCCTCGTCTTCGGCTGGGGTCACGGAGCGCTCCGCCGCAGCGTGCCGGCGAGGTAGAGGCAGCGGCGCACGAAGAGCGGCATCCGGCGCCCGAGGACCATCTGCTTGGCCCGTCGCAGCCGGCGCACGAACGGCCGCGAGACCGCCGGAACCGTGCCTGTCGCGCCACGCCGCAGGGCGACCGCGAAGGGAAAGTGCCCGAGCATCTCCGGGGCGAAGCGCGGCCGTTCCGGCACGTCCGGCAGGCTCCGCCGGCGGAAGGCCGCCTCCAGCGACAGGGCTGCCGCGGCCGGGCTGTAGCGGCCCTCCAGAGCGATGCGCGCGAAGGCGCCGAGCCGGATGCGGGCCTCCGGGTCTCCGATCAGCGCGGCCAGCGCTTCGGCGAGGGCGCCCGGCCGCATCGGCACGAGGCGGCCCGACACGCCGTCGATCACTGCGGAGGTCAGACCGGACGTGCGGTAGGCCAGGGTCGGCACGCCGCACAGGCCGGCCTCGATGGGGGTCTGCCCGAGGGTCTCGTGGCGGCTCGCCGTGACGTGGAGGTCGCAGGCACCGTACCATGCGGCCAGGGTTTCCTCGTCGGCGATGAGGCCGGGCGCGAACAGGTTCGCGACGCCGAGGCGTGCTGGATCGTCGAGCCGCCCGATTGCGACGACGCCGACGCCCGGCCCCGCCACGTCCCGGAGCGCCTCGCGCAGGTCGGGAAAGCCCTTATCGGGGCCATCGACGATCACTGAGGACACAAGAATCAGCACGTCGTCGGGTGGCAGCCCGAGCTGGCGGCGCAGGACAGCGCGATCTCCGGGCCGAAACACGGCGGTCGGGAAGGCCAGGCGAATCGGCTCAGCCGCGGTGCCGGGCGGAGCGAGTTCGCGCGCGCGCGCCAGCGTCCAGGCTGAATTCGCGAGCAGCCACGGTCCCGAGGGGGCTGCGAGGACGGCGCGCTTGCGGCCATGCATCCCGGCGATCCGGTCGGGCGCGAGTTGCGGGTACTCGTCGGGGCTGGGGCAGGCTGCGTCGCAGCCCATGGCCGCCCGGTCGCAATCCCGCGGATGACAGCATCGACCCGTCAGGGGAAACAGGTCGTGCAGGACGAGGCCGACCGGTCCCCGCCGGGCGAGGCGACCGACGACATCGAGGCTCCGGGTGGCGCCGTGCAGGTTGCCGGCGAGCACGAGGTCGGGGGCGACCGCCGCGATCGCCGCCTCCGCCTCGGGGAACGAATCGCGCCACTCGGCGGCCTCGGGGCGGCCGCTCAGCACGACCTCCGCCACACGATGGCCCGCCAGCGACAGCGCCTCGGCCAGCCGGCGCTGCGCCACGCCGGCGCCCCCCTGTGTGCCCGTCCCGGTGAGCGATACGATCGACAGGCCCGTCGCGGGCGGCTGCGGATCTGCGTGCAGCCGGTGGAGCAGGACCGGGCGGCCGATGAGGCTCCGCCGATCCTCGGGAACCCGCGACCAGGCCGCCCCGGTGTCGAGCATCCCGTCGGCCTCCAGCGGCGGATGGGCGCCCAGCGCCGCGCGGGTCCAGAGAACCGCGCCTCCGACAGGTGCGAGGTCCCCCGCTTCCGCCGCGCCGGCAGGCCCGTCGAGGCCTCGGACGGTGACGTCGAACAGGACGCGCAGCCCTGCCACCGCATCGACGTCGCTCAACGACCGCTCGAGCGCCAGGGCGGTCAGCGCCCCCGGGGCGAGCAGGTCGCCGGCGCGGAGCCAGAGCAGGTGATCCGTGTCCGGATCGGTCAGCAACCTGTCGATGGCGGCGCGGCCGGTGCCTGGGTTCAGGATGTCGTGCCGGAGTTCCGGATAGCCCTGCCGCAGGACCGAAGCGACGGTCTCGGCCAGCGCAGCCTCCGCCCGCGCCACCGTGACGATGCGGATCTTCGGCCAGGGGCGCCAATCGGGCAGCGATGCGGGACGGTGAGGTCCCACGGTGTTGCGTCCGAACGGCCAGCCGGCGACGCCGTGGGCGGGGGGTGACATGTCAGCGGCGTCGGTCACAGAGGCTCTGGCGGCGGCTCGCGTAGGGGCTGGGCGGTAGGTTGAACGGGAAGGTTGAAGATTGCCTGTCGTGTGCGGACGGCCTGTCATCCCGCCACGCGGATGCGGGCCGGACCGGCCGCGAACTGGCCGATAGTGGCGGCAGACGGGTAGCCCGCCGAGCGGATGCGCGCGAGGATCGCTTCGGCCTTGTCGGCCGAGCAGGTGACGAGAAGCCCGCCGGAGGTCTGCGGATCGGTGAGCAGGTGGCGGCGCCACTCGGGAAACGCATCCGGCAAATCTACCGCATCGCCGAAGGCGGCCCAGTTCCGGTGGGAGGCACCTGTGACGCAGCCCGCACGCACCAGGGCTTCCGCCTGCGGCAGGAGAGGCAGTGCGTCGAGTTCGAGCGTGAGGGTGAGACCGGCGCCGCGCGCGATCTCCAGGCCGTGACCCAGGATCCCGAAGCCGGTCACGTCCGTGAGGGCGTGGACGGCGGCCTCGGTGGCGAGGTCGGGGCCGATCCGGTTGAGCAGGGTGGTGGTTGCGATGAAGTCGCTGTAGCCGGCCTCGTCGAGGACGCCGCGCTTGATCGCCGCCGCGTAAACGCCGAGCCCGAGCGCCTTGGTGAGCAGGACCGCATCCCCGGCCTGCGCGTCGGCGTTGCGCCGCACCGCCTCCCGGCGACAGGTGCCGATCACCGCGAGGCCGTAGATCGGCTCCGGTGCGTCGATCGAGTGGCCGCCCGCCACCGGGATCCCGGCCTCGGCACATGTCTCGGCGCCGCCGCGCAGGATCCGGGCAACCACGTCCGGATCGATCTTGCCCAGGGGCATGCCCAGGATCGCGAGCGCGAGGAGCGGCCGTCCGCCCATGGCGTAGACGTCCGAGATGGCGTTCGTCGCGGCGATCCGGCCGAACGCGACGGGATCGTCCACCATCGGCGTGAAAAAGTCGGTGGTGGCGATGAGGCAGGTCCCGTCCTCGAGTTCCCACACCGCCGCATCGTCCGAGGTCTCGTTGCCGACCAGGAGCCGCTCGAACGGGCCGGCAACCGGCTGCTGCGCGAGGAGCTGGCGCAGGGTGGCCGGGTCGAGCTTGCAGCCGCAGCCGCCGCCATGGGCGAGGCTGGTCAGCCGGGGCGTATCGGGCATCGCTGGGCTCCGTTCCGGATGGTCCTCGGGCTTTCCGTGCGTCAGTAGCGCGTCGTCAGCGCGTTGAGCCAGTCCGGCGATGCCGAGACGGCGGCGGCCTCGACGCGCTTGTCGAGGCCGCTCAGCACCAGCAGGCCGAGGACAACCATCACGGCGCCCAGCGCAGCCTTGGCGGTCCGGCCGGCCGCGGCGAGGCCCCCGCGCCAGCGCATCAAGGCCTCGCGGGAGGCGAGCCCCAGGAGCATCAAAGGGGTCGCGGCCCCGATCCCGAAGGCCAGCATCGTCAGCGCCACGCTCCAGAGATGCTCGCCCCGCGCCGCCATCAGCGAGGCCGCGCCGAGTGTCGGTCCCACGCAGGGACTCCACGCCGCGCCGAGCAGCAGACCCACGGCGAACTGGCCGGACAATCCTCCGGCCGCGAAGCCGCCGAAGTGCTCCTCGGCCCAGGCGCCCACGGGACCGGCCGCGGTCGCGACCCTGGCCTGGACCTGCGGAAGCATCAGCACCACGCCCAGGAGCACGAGGAGCACCGCGCCGGCACGGCGGAACACGTCGCCGTCTAGTCCGATGGCGAAGCCGACGGTCGCGACGAACAGCCCGATGAGGGTGAAGGAGAGGGCCAGCCCCCCGGCCAGGGCGACCGGTCCGAGCCGATGCTCCGCGGCCGCAGTCCCGAGAACGATCGGGACCAGGGGCAGCACGCAGGGCGACAGCACCGAGAGCAGGCCCGCCAGGAACGCGAATCCCCCGCTCCCCAGCATGTCGCCCACCCTCTCGGTGCCCGCCGTCCGGACTAACGCTTCGCGCCTGCCGCGCCGGCCGTCAACGCGCCAGCCCGACGCGGGCCTGCGGGAACAAGGCGGCCCCCGCCCGATTTCGGGGCCAGTCCGGCGGCGGTTCCGGGCGGAGCGGAGCTGACCGGTGACCACCTTTTTCACGGGCGACACGCATTTCGGCGACCCGCGGGCGCTGCGCTTCGATCACCGACCCTACCCGGATCTCGCCGCCCACGATGCCGGCCTGATCGCCGCCTGGAACGAGGCGGTGACGCCCGGCGACACGGTCTGGCACCTCGGAGATTTCGCCCTGGGTCCGAGCGGGACGCGAATCCGCGAGATCCTCGATGGCCTGAACGGCGAGAAGCATCTGATCGTCGGCAATAATGACGGATCGGACACGGTGGCGGCCCCCGGCTGGGCATCGGTGCGGCACTACGCGGAACTCATGGTCGACGGGCGGATGGTGGTGCTCTGCCACTACGCGTTCCGGACCTGGAACGGGATGAGCCGTGGCGCCGTCAACCTCCACGGCCACAGCCACGGCAAGCTCAAGCCGACGCCGAAGCAATACGATGTCGGCGTGGACCCGATGGGACCTGCGCCTGTGACCCTCGCCATGATCCTCACTTCGCGCCTGCGGCGGAAGCCTTGATTCGGATCGGAACTTTCACGTGAGCTTCACCGTTTCAGCGCACAGAGAGGGAGTGGACCCGTGCCGCTCCGAGAAACCCGGCAGGCCCCGGCGGACCTGCCATCACAACCGTGTGTGAGTGTTCCCGTGAGTGCCAAGTCGGTCACTCTAACCCGCTGCCTCGCCAGCCTTCTGGCAGTCCTTGCCCTGACCTCCGCGGCGTCGGCCCTGCCGGCCTGCATCGAGGCGCAGCGCAAGGTAGACGAGGCGAATGCCCTGCGCTTCCAGGCGCGTCAGGAGGCACGTCTGGGCGACCACGACCGTGTCTGCGACACGCTGGACGAGGTCGGCGACCGCTACAACGACGCCCGCGACGCATTCGAGCGATGTGGCGAGGGCGTGGTTGCGATCGATCTCCGCAGCGAACTGCGGGGGTTGAGGATCGCCAAGAAAATCAACCGCTGCGACTGATCGGGTGCGGATCCGCACCTCGGCCGTCCCGTTTCTGCAGCATCACCCCCATACGCGCGACACAGGTCGCCGAAAAGGTTCCGCGCCGATGATCCCTGCCACGCTTTCGAACGAGATCGAACCCGCCGCCGTTCGGTCGGGGCCGTCCTTTGCTGCCGCGCTGTGCGGCTTCGTCAGCACCACCGTCGCGACGACGATGCTTCTCATGCTCCTCGGTACATTCTGATCAGGGCGCGACCGACCAGAACCGCTGGCGGTTAAACAACATATCCTGGGAGCCGACCTTGGGGGCCGGCTCCGTTCGGCGCCCGCAATCCACCTCGGCCGGCTTCGTGACGGCGGCGAGGGTGGCGGGAACCGGCGCATGTGCCAAGCCAAGGCGGGCCTGGATCTCGGGATGCCGCGACGCCGCGATGGTCAGCACGCAGGCGATCAGGCCGCCGGCAACAGTTCCGAGTAGGAAATTCAACATCGGGGTCGGGATCCGGGGGCCATTTCCTTGGGGCCTGGCAACGTCGTCGATGTCCAACCCGGCGGCATCATGGCGGATCGGACGCTCACGCGCTTTTAACGCCTGATGTGCGACAGCTCCGCGCCAGCTTGCACCCCAGGCAGGCCTTACGACGGGGCTGGACCGCCGATGAACTACGCTGCCAACGCTTACGCCAAGACCTCTCACAGCGCCCTGACACCCCGCGAAGCCGAATCCGCAGTTCTGCTGAAGGCGGCGCAGAAGCTCATCGGCGCCAGCCAGGGCCTCGCCGCCGGTGACGCCGGACGCATCAACGACGCCCTGACGTTCAACCAGCGTGTCTGGACGCTGCTGACCTCCGAGGCGACCTCCGACGAGAACCCGCTTCCCACCGACGTGAAGCAGGGCGTGGGCCGCCTGGGCGTTTTCGTTCTCCAGAGCTGCATCGACACGATGATCGCCCCGACGCCGGAGAAGATCGCCGCGCTCGTGTCGATCAACAATCACATCGCCGCGGGCCTGCAGGGCAATCCGGGCTGAGCCTGGACGGGCGTCAGGGAGCCGCCCGGGCCGGCGCGTCCGCCTGGGATGCCGGACCGGCGCACTCCCACTCGACGAGCTTGCGACTCAGCTTGAGCGCCCGATAGTGCTCGCCGGCCTCGACGGCCTGGGCGATGGCCGCGATTTGTGGGGCCGCCGCCGGCGCGATCCCGAGGAGGTCCGTCGCCTGCCGGAAGAACAGGTCGATGCCCTGCGTCGGATCGTCGGCGAGGTAGACGACCGTCAGCGTCAGATGCAGCCGCTTGCAGGCCGTGTCGGCCTCGCTCTCGGTGATGATCTCGCTCTCGCGCAGGAATTTGCACTGTGTCTCGATCAGGAAGGTCGAGCGGCGGTCGCCGTTACGCAGCAGCGCGCCGTTGATGATCAGCCTTTCGAACGGCTTGAGTTCCAGACGCAGGGGCATCGGGCTTTCCTTTCTAGAAGACCCGGCGATGTCATTCGTGAAACGTTAACGTTTCGCCAACCTGCGATGCGACCGCAGTCGTTGCGGGCTCCGTCCGGAATGGTAAAACTCCGACAAATCACCTCGCGATGACGGGTGTGCCGAGGAGTTCCGACGATGCCGCTGTCCGACACCCGCGCGCGCTATCCGAGCCTCGGCGGAAAGCGCGTGCTGGTGACCGGCGGCGCTTCCGGTATCGGCGCCGGTCTCGTCGCGGCATTCGTCGGTCAGGGTGCGCACGTCCTGTTCTGCGATATCGCGGACGACGCGGCCGACGCCCTGGTGGCGCACCTGACCCCCGCGGCAGCACACACGCCGCGCTACCGGCGCTGCGACCTGACCGACGTCGAGGCGGTCCGTGCCCTGGTCTCCGAGGCGGACAGGACGCTCGGCGGCCTCGACGTCCTCGTCGACAATGCCGGCAACGACGATCGTCACAGCCTTGCCGAGGTGACGCCTGCCTACTGGGACGATCGGATGGCGGTGAACCTGCGCCACCTGTTCTTCGCCGCCCAGGCGGCCGTTCCGGCGATGCGGCGAGGCGGCGGCGGGGTGATCCTCAATTTCGGATCGATCAGCTGGCATCTCGGACTCGAGGAGATGCCGCTCTATCAGACCGCCAAGGCGGCGATCGAGGGGATGACACGCGCCCTGGCCCGCGACCTTGGCCGCGACGGCATCCGGGTCGCGACCATCGTCCCCGGCAACGTCCAGACGTCGCGGCAGGAGAAGTGGTACACGCCGGAGGGCGAAGCCGAGATCGTCGCGTCGCAATGCCTCAATGGCCGGATCCAGCCCTTCGACGTCGCCGCGCTGACCCTCTTCCTCGCTTCGGACGACGCCCGAATGTGTACCGGGCACCCCTACTTCATCGACGCCGGCTGGCGCTGACCGAACCTCCCGCCCAACGGCGGTTCTCGAGCCGGATCGGACGTGCGGGCGGCGCTCCGGCGCCACCCGCAGACGTGCGTCAGTCGCACGTCTCCTTCTTCACGGTCTTGGAGTCGCCCATGTCGTTCTCCTTGCGCACCGTCTTGGTGACGCAGCCGTCGCCGTGCTCGTGGACGGTCACGGATTTCGACTCGGAAGCGGGACGGTCGACGACGACGGCGGGCCGATCGCGTTCAATCACGGTGGTCTGCGCCTGCGCGGCGGCGCCGAGGCTCAGGAGGGCGGCGGTCGCGAGCAAGATCGTGCGCATGCTGAAACTCCAGTGTCGGTTTCGATACCGACTAACTGCGGTCACAGCTTGAGCGTTCCGCGGATCTATTCGTGATGGCGGGCCGAACCCGTAAGGGAACTTGGCTCGGCCCGCGCGCCGTTCGGCATGAGGTGCAGCCGGAGCGACCGCGCCAATGATCCCGGAACCGGAGTCGATTCAAGTCCGGCCGACTACGTGCGCGGCGCGGTCGGTGCTCAGCCGCCCGTCATCGGAGGGAAGAAGGCGATTTCGCGGGCGCCGGCGATCGGCGCGTCCGGCTTGGCATGCGTCCGATCGATCGCGGCGCGGACGACGCCCGGATCCTCGAACGCGTAGGCGTATTCCTCGCCCCGGCCCCGGAGCCACGCGACGAGATCGGCGACGGTCGCGACCTCCGGCGGCGGTGCCAGCTCCTCCTCGGGGCGGCCGATCCGTTCGCGGACCCAGGCGAAATAGACGAGCTTCATCGCGTCACCGTAGCGAAGGCAGGGCAGGGACCGCGCCGGGCGCGGCCAGATCCATCACCGCGGATCGTCGATGACGTGCTTGATCCCGGCCCGCATGTAGTCCCAGCCGGTCCAGAGCGTGAGCGCGGCGGCGAGCCACAGCAGCGTCAGCCCGATCGGCTCGGTTCCCGGCAACACCGTCTCGCCCGCCGGGCCGGCCACCAGGAAGCCGAGGGCCACGAGCTGCACGGTGGTCTTCCACTTGGCGATCTTGCTGACCGGCACCCCGACCTTCAGCTCCGCGAGGTACTCGCGCAGGCCGGAGACCAGCACCTCCCGACACAGGATCACGATCGCCGCCCAGATGTTCGGGCCGACGATGGTGTGGTCCGCCGTCAGCATCAGCAGGCAGGCCGAGACCAGGAGCTTGTCGGCGATCGGATCGAGCATCCGGCCGAGCGCCGAGCTCTGGTGGTAGGTCCGGGCGACGTAGCCATCCAGGTAGTCGGTGATCGCCGCCGCGACGAACACGCCGAGCGCCGTCCACCGGGCGGTGTGGGATTCGGGCCAGAACAGCAGCGCGACCATCACCGGCACAGCAACGAGGCGCCCGTAGGTCAGGCAATTCGCGAGCGTCCAGGCCGGCGACCGTCGTCGAGGAAGGACGGCGTTCATCAGGGGGGTGAAATCAGAGCGCGGCCCGGCCGTCAACGCCTCCGCATCCGGCTCGGCCATCGCGGCCGGGTTCTCAGGCGCCGGCATGGAAGAAGTCGTAGACCGCCCGCGCCGTGGCGGCGTTCACGCCGGGGGTCTTGGCCAGGTCCTCGAAGGCGGCGCGCTCGATCGCCTTCACGGTCCCGAAGTGATGCAGAAGGGCGCGCTTTCGGCTGGGGCCGATTCCGGCGATCTCATCCAAGGGGTTCTTGACCATCTCACGCTTCCGCTTGGCCCGATGGCTGCCGATAGCGAAGCGGTGGGCCTCGTCGCGCAGCCGCTGCACGAAGTAGAGCGTCGGGTCGCGCGGCGGAAGCTTGAAGGGCGGTCGACCGGGCAGGAAAAACGTCTCGCGCCCGGCGTCCCGGTCCCGGCCCTTGGCGACGCCGATGAGCGGCACACCCGAGACGCCGACCTCGTCCAGCGCCGCCCGGGCGGCGTCGAGCTGGCCCTTGCCGCCGTCGATCAGCACGAGGTCCGGCCATGCCGGGAAGGCCTCGCTCTCCTCGCTCGGTGCCGGGACCGGTTCCTGCGCGCCGCCCTCGGCGGCGGCCGCCGACGCCTCGCGCTCCGCCCGCGGCGCCTCCTTCGCGAGCCGCTTGAACCGTCGCTGAAGAACTTCGCGCATCATGCCGTAATCGTCGCCCGGGGTGAGGTCCTCGGACTTGATGTTGAACGTGCGGTAATGCGCCTTCATGAAGCCCGTTGGGCCGGCGACGACCATGCCGCCGACCGCATTGGTGCCCATGATGTGCGAGTTGTCGTAGACCTCGATCCGACGCGGCGCCCGGTCGAGCCCGAAGGCCTGTCCCAGGGCCACCAGCAGCTTGCCCTGGGAGGCCGTGTCGGCGAGGCGCCGGGCCAGCGCCTCCTTGGCGTTGCGCTGGGCGTAATCGACGAGGTTCTTCCGCTCACCGCGGCTCGGTCGGTGGATCTCGACGCGGTGATCCACCCGGCTTGACAGCGCCGCTGCCACCAGTTCGGCATCCTCGATCCCGTGGCTGGTCAGGACGGTGCGTGGCGCGGGCTTGTCGTCGTAGAACTGGCCGATGAACGAGCCCAGCACCTCGTCGGGCGTCATCGTCCGATCGGCTTTGGGGAAGTAGGCGCGGTTGCCCCAATTCTGGAAGTTGCGGAAGAAGAAGACTTCGATGCAGAATTGGCCGGCCTGCTCGTCGAGGGCGAACACGTCCGCCTCCTCGACACCCTGGGTGTTCACGCCCTGCACGCCCTGGATCGCCGAGAGCGCGGCGATCCGGTCCCGGTAGCGGGCGGCGCGCTCGAACTCCATGGCGTCGGATGCCGCCTGCATCTCGGCGCGCATGCGGTCCTTCACGGCATTCGACTTGCCTGCCAGGAACGCCCGGGCGGCATCCGCCATGGCGGCGTAATCGTCGGCCGCGATCTCGCCCGTGCAGGGGCCGGAGCAACGCTTGATCTGGTAGAGCAGGCAGGGCCGGGTGCGGTTCTCGTAATAGCTGTCGGTGCAGGTGCGCAGCAGGAACGCCCGCTGCAGGGCGTTCACCGTGCGGTTGACCGCCCAGACGCTGGCGAAGGGACCGTAATAGTTGCCCTTCCGACGCCGCGCGCCCCGGTGCTTGACGATCTGCGGGGCCGGCCCGTCCTCAGTGACCAGGATGTAGGGGAACGACTTGTCGTCCCGCATCAGCACGTTGAAGCGGGGCTTCAGCTGCTTGATCAGGTTGGCTTCGAGGAGGAGCGCCTCGGTCTCGGTCGCGGTGGTGACGAACTCCATCGCCGCCGTCTGCGAGATCATCCGGGCGATGCGATTCGAATGCGCTTGGCCCCGGGCGTAGGAGCCGACCCGCGCCTTCAGATTCTTCGCCTTGCCGACGTAGAGGACGTCGCCGCGATGGTCGAACATCCGGTAGACACCGGGCGAGGACGGCAGCGTCGACCAGAAGCGTCGGATCACCTCGGTGCCGGCCTGGACGGCGCCCGGCTCGAAGTCGAAGTCGATGTCCGGCGCATCCGGGGCGGTCGAACCCGTTTCCGGGTCGTCGGCGCCCTCGTCCCGCTCGGCGTCGCGGCCGTCGTCGAACGTGTCCGGGGGCAGGTCTGAAAGGGCTCTGCGGCTCATACCGCAGATCTAAGCGTTCCGGACCGTCAGGGGGACAGGGGCGGCGACAAAAATCGCCTGCCGGTGATCCGGCCGGTCAGTCGAACAGCGAATCGATGTCGCTCTGGTCGACATGGCCGGGGTCGTGGTCGAGCTTGGGGCCGTTCAGGAGCGAGCTTTCGTCGTCCAGGGAGGTCGGCACCGGCATCACGGTGATCAGTTCCTTGAAGCTGTCGAGTTCCGACCACGTCGCGATGAGTCGGTCGAGATGCTCCTCGATGAACTTCATGACGCTGACGATCTTAGTGATCCGCTGGCCGGTCAGGTCCTGGAAGTTGCAGGCCTCGTAGGCTGTGATCACACGCTCGAGGATCACGTCGACGTGGGGCTTCATGCCGGGGGGCAGCGTCGCGGCACTGAGCATGCCGGCATGGCTCTCGATCTCCTCGACCGCCCCGAGCAGCTGGGTCGTGGCGCGCTCGGTCGAGTCGACCACGGCGTCGAGTTCGTCGGCCGCCCGGCGCATGCCCTTGCCGGTATTCTCGGTCCGGTGCAGCGTCGCCAGCTCCGACTTGGTGCGGGTGATCGCTTCCTTCATCACGTCGAGTTCGGTGCGCATCGCCAGCGCCTCGTGCAACTCGCGGCGGCACGATTCGATGGTCTCGCTCGCGCTCATCTGCGTGACGCGGCGCAGATCCTGGATCGCGTTGAAGATCTCCTCAAGGCGTTCGTTCGACGCAATAGACCCCGGTCCGGGCGGCGGAGCTCCGGGAAGCCCGAGGCTGTCTTCGATGCGATAGCGCTTCTGGGTCATCGTCCGGGCGTGAGCGTGTGGGTTCCGTCGCCGCAACTCTCTACCACATCGGTTAGCGGACTGTGACTGCCAAGCTTTTTTGAACGCCCGCCTGGTTTGCCGACGCACGCCTTAAGGCTCGATTCACCCTGACGCCGCCGGACCGGGGAGAGGCGGCTCCGTCAAATCGATTCACCACGTTCGTTCACCTGATTCGCCAAAATCGAACGGGATCCTTCGCGCGTCGGAGGTACGGGCTCCGGCTCGGGAGCATGCGACGATGCGGGGTTCAGTCCAACTGGGGATAGGGGTGGCCGCGGCCGCGCTGGTGTGGTGCGTCCCGGCGCAGGCGCAGCAGGCACGCTATGCCGAGGGTGGCTACGGCGGCGGCCTGATCGAATACCTCGTCACCGGCAGTGCCGCGGGGGGCGCGCGCGGCTGGCCGCAGCGCGCTGCCGCCCCGCAGCGGGTCGCGGCCTATTCGGGCGAGCTGGTGCCGGCCGAACCAGAAGCCGCCCAGGCCTATGGACAGAATTACGGCGCGGCCCGGACTTCCGGTTCGAGTCAGCCCTACGGCGCGCCGCCCGCGGCCGCCTATGGTGCACCCCAGGCCGATCCTGCCCGGATCGCCCGCGCGGTCGCGCCCGAATTCCAGCGCCAGGAGGTCGCGTTTGCCGGGGCGCAGAGACCCGGCACGATCGTGATCGACACGGCCGGCAAGCATCTCTACCTCGTTCAGCCCGGCCAGCGCGCCCTGCGCTACGGCATCGGCGTCGGACGTCCGGGCTTCGCCTGGAGCGGCCTGAAGACCGTCAGCCGGAAGGCGGAGTGGCCAGACTGGACGCCGCCGGCCGAGATGCTCGCCCGTCGTCCCGACCTGCCGCGCCATATGGCGGGCGGTCCGGAGAACCCGCTCGGCGCGCGCGCCCTCTATCTCGGCTCGTCACTCTACCGGATCCACGGCACGAACGAGCCCAACACGATCGGCCAGTCGGTGTCGTCGGGATGCATCCGGATGATGAACGACGACGTCGTCGATCTCTATGAGCGCGTTCCGGTGGGAACGCGGGTCGAAGTCCTCTGAGCGTTCAATGCGTCCGGTCGACCGGAGGCAGTGGCGCCAGTTACGGAAAGGCCCGGCCGCGCCTGCGCGCGACCGGGCCTTCGTCGTAATGAGGGACGATCAGGTCCAGTCGCTGTCGTCGCCGCCGCCGAGATCGCCGCCGAAATCGCCGCCCGGATCGCTGTAGTTCGCGTCCTGGAAGCCGCCCATGTCGCCGCCGCTGTTGTCGAGGGCCGCACCGAGATCCTGATTGCCGCCGTCACCGTAGTAATTGTTGACGACGGTCTCGCCCCCGCCACCGAGGCCCGCGGCCGCAGCGCTGCCCAGGCTCGAATGGCCGCCCGCGAAGGCGTTCGAGAGGGCGCTGCCAAGAAGCATGCCGCCCGCTGCGCCCGCCGCCATCGGGAGCGCCGTTGCCATGAAGCCGCCGCCGCGCGCCGGCGCCTGGGGCTGCCCACCCCACGGACCGCCCTGCTGCTGCGGGTAGCCGCCCTGTTGCGGGTAGCCCTGCTGCGGATAGCCCTGCGGCGGCGCACCGGCCTGGTTGCCCCAGGGCTGTCCCGCCGGGCGCTGCTGGCCGTAGCCGGGCTGCGGCTCCTGCCGCTGGCCGCCGCCGCCGAAGATGCTCGACAGGAAGCCGCCGCCGCCGGAGGGCTGGGCCGAAGACGCCTGGCTGCGCGCCTGCTCGAGCTGCTGGTTCAGGCTCTTGATGGCCTCTTCCTGCACGTAGATCAGCTGGGCCATCGCGTAGGGGGCGTAGGGCTGCGTCCGGAGCTTGTCGGCGATGAAGCGCTCCGCTTCCGCGTCGCGGGGCTGGGACTGTGCCTGCTCCAGTCGCTGGAAGATGCCCGAAATGACGTCGCGTTCTTCGCTGTTCATGGAGTCGTCCTCCTCGAATCTAGCCCGCGGGCTCGAACGCGCCGCATGGCAGACACGACATGGGTGCGCGGCGACGCTTTGTCAGGGGGATTGCGAAAACTTCATCCGAAGGCTGCGAAACGCGAGAAGCCCGGCCGATCGGCCGGGCTTCCCACACGCGGAGGCTGAGGTCTGCGGCGGAAGCCGCACCCGTGGCCGATCCTAGTACGAGCCGAACTTGTAGTTCAGGCCAGCGCGGACGACGGCGAACTCGTCGGAGCGGCGGCCGACGCCGCTGTAGACGACCGGGAAGTTGTTGGCGGCGTTGACGACGAGCGCACCCTGGCTGCGGGTGTTGCGGTCGAGGTTGACGTACAGGCCTTCGACCTTGAGCGTCACCGCCGAGGAGCGGAAGAAGTTCAGGAACGAGTCGGTGGGCAGGGCGTACTCGATGCCGCCGCCGGCGGCCCAGCCGGTGCGGAAGCTGTCGTTGCCGGCGAAGCCACCGAACGAGCGGTCGGCGCTGCCCGAGCCGTAGGCGAAGCCGCCGGTGCCGTACACGAGGGTGCGGTCGAAGGCGTAGCCGAGGCGGCCGCGCACCGTGCCGAAATAGTCGAGGCTGGAGAGGCCGCGCGGGTCGGTGACGTAGTAGCCGGGGGCCAGGGCGCCACTGATGAAGGCGCTGTTCCGGTTACGGCCGAAGTCGAGGTACTGGGCATCGGCCTCGACGCCGATCACCACGCCCGAGCCCGGCGTGAACTGGTAGTTGTAGCCGACCTGACCACCGCCGGAGAAGCCGTCCTGGCTGCTGTTGCGGAAGGTGGCGACGGTGCCGGGGGCGGCGTAGGGGAACGGCACGCCGAAGCTGTTGCCGGTGGAGCGGCTGCTGGCGTCGAAGGCGTAGCCGGCGTTGATACCGAAGTAGGCGCCCGTCCAGGTGAACACCGGGACCGGGGTGAACACCGGCGGCGGAGCGGCCCGGCGCGGAAGGTCGGCGGCGAAGGCCGAACCCGCGAAGGCGACGCCCGCGAGGGCCGTGGTGACGCGGAGCAGGGATTTCATGTTCTGGTCCTCACTGGTTGCCCCCGCCGCCCGTCGAGCGGGTGGCTGCGGAGCCGGATCTGGTAGCTGTCCAGCGGTTCCAGGGCTGCTTTACGCTCTGCGGTGTCGCCGACCGCTCATCGCGGCCCCTTGTGGCAACCCGCCGTTTTTCCCCGGCACCTTGACCCCACAACGCGTTCGAATGGCCAAGGTTCATTTACGGCTACGCTTTTTTCCTGGCCCTGCGTCGACAAAGTGTCGCACCCCCTGTTCGGGTCGGGACGGAGGGGTCATGGCGCGAGGGTGACGGCGGAGATCAGGCGTCCATAATCCGCCTCGCCGCGATGCGTGGCCCGGCGGTAGCTGTAGAACCGCTCGGGATCCGCGTAGGTGCAGAGATGAAGCGCGGTGGCCTCTCCGATCTGGGCTTCGGCGAGACGCGCCAGGATGAAGCCCGGGAGGTCGAACTGCGCGTGGTCGGGCCGCGTGCCGGCAGCCAGGAACCGCTCCATCCCGGGGGCATCCGCCTGAAACCGCGTGATGAAGTCCGGGCCGACCTCATAGGAGGCCTGCCCGATTGTCGGCCCCAGCACGGCGACGATCCTTTGCCGTCTCGCGCCCAGCGCCTCCATGGCCGCCACTGTCGCCGCGATGACGCCGGTGAGGGCACCCTTCCAGCCGGCATGGGCGGCGCCGACGACCCCGTGCTCGGGATCGGCGAACAGGATTGGCCCGCAATCGGCCGTCGCGATGCCCAGCGCCAGGCCGGGCACCCGCGTCACCATGGCATCGGCCTTCGGGCGCTCCCCCGCCGCGAACGGCGCCGTGACTGTGACGACGTCGGCCGAATGGACCTGGTACAGGCTCACGAGCCGGTCCGGCGGCAGGCCGAGCTGGCTGCACATCCGCGCCCGATTCTCGGCGACGCGCTCCGGCACGTCCTGGGAGCCGAGACCGCCGTTCAGCGACGCGTAGACGCCCTCCGAAACTCCCCCGCAGCGGGTGAAGAAGGCGTGACGCACGCCCGCATGCGCGGAGAGTTCCGGTGCCTCGATCATCATGCCTGCGGTCACGGTTGGCCTCTCGCGTACCCCTGTGGCGCTGCGATACCGCAAGGCCGGACCCTTGACGATGTCGTTCAGGCGTCAGATTCTTGTTGCATCGCAGTATGGAGCCGATCCGGCTTCACCTCGAGAAGGATCGCAATGTCACGCGGCATCGAAACCGACGCCCTGCCCGACACCCCCGAGGCTGAGGAGCCCCGGATCCCGACCGCGCCCGCGCATCCCGTGACGGGCGAGCCCGCCGCCTTCGACCCCAACGACCTCAATCCGCCTGCACCGCCGACACCGCGGCCCTCCAGCCAGACGGATTCCGGCTTCGGCTCCTTCGGCTGACGACGCTCGGCTCCGCATCGGTCCGAAGACGAGACCCGGTGGTTCAGGCCTCCGGGAAGCCCGGGAGCGGCCCGATCGTCGGGCCGCTCACCGCCAGGACCTTGAACAGGCTGCCCATGCTCCCGACACGGGGGTCTGTGAGACGTGCGACGGCGGCGTCGATCGCGGCGGACTGCGCCGCCGTGGCCCGGGCCTTCAGGCGGTCGGCCCGCGCGCCGAGGCCGAGGGCGGCCAGGAAATTACCCTGATCCACCGGTCCATGAATCGCGGCCCCCTCCGCCCGTGCAGCCCGAGCGAGGGCGGCGAAGTCGACATGATGCGTGAGATCCGCCGCGCCCGGGGCGGAGAGGGGATCGGTGAGGCGATGGCCTGCCAGGGCCTGGAGGGTATCGCCGAACCCGGGTCGGACATGGCCGTAATCGATCGCCAGCAGGGCGCCCCCCGTGGTGCGCAGGCGTCCTGCCAGCCTGCGCATCAGCGCCAGACCGGCTGCCGGCACGCTCATCAGCGCGCCGTCCGGGCCGTCCGCGTCGAGGCCGGGACTCGGTTCCGGTGACAGGCCGAAGGCGAGGGCGCCCTCGGGACCGAGCCCGACCTGTCGCTCATGCCAGCCCGTCGGGCGACGCTCGAACTGGCGCACCGGCAGGCAATCGAAGAACTCGTTGGCCAGGATGATCGCCGGACCGGGGGGCAGCGTCTCGATCCCGTCGTGCCACGTCGCGCCGGTCCCGGCGAGGGCGCGCGCCTGCGCGGCCCGCAGCACAGGACTGGTTTCGACGAGGTGCGGCGTCACGGGCAGGCCGGGAGCCGCCGCCCGCAGCGCCCGCAGGGCATCGGCCATCAGCGTGCCGCGACCAGGCCCGAACTCCACCAGCATTAGCGGATCGGGTCGCCCCATCGCCCCGTGGACGTAGGCCGTCCAGGCGCCAATCAGCTCGCCGAACATCTGGCTGATCTCGGGCGCCGTGATGAAGTCGCCCTGCACCCCCAGGGGGTCGCGGTTGCGGTAGTAGCCGTGGATCGGATGGCCGAGGCAGAGGGCCATGTAGCGGTCGACGCCAATCGGCCCGTTCTGGCGGATCAGCGCCGCGATCTCGGCTCCGAGGGGCGTCACGCCTCGATGGCCGCCTTGCGCGCCGCCTCGGCGGTGGGGAGCTCGACCGGGTTGCGCGGTCGCGTCCGGCCGGTCCCGGCTAGCACGATGTAGGTGAGGCCGATGATCATCATCGGCACGCAGAGCAGCATGCCCATGGTCACGCCGCCGCCCATAGGACCGAGATGGTCGCCGAACAGGAAGCCGAGCTGGCGATCCGGCTCGCGGAAGAACTCGCAGAACGTCCGGGCCAGGGCATAGCCGAGGACGAAGATGCCGCCGAGCAAGCCGGGCTTTCGGAAGCCGAACCGGCGGACGCTGATCGCCATCACGACGAAGAGGAGCAGGCCCTCGGTCGCGGCCTCGTAGAGCTGGCTCGGGTGGCGCGGCAGCGGTCCGCCGCTCGGGAACACGATGGCGTAGGGGAAGTCCGGCGCCACGCGCCCCCAGAGTTCGCCGTTCACGAAGTTGGCGATGCGGCCGAAGAACAGCCCGATCGGCACGACCACCGCGCCTATGTCGAGGAGCGTGTAGCCGTTGAGGCTCTTGGCCCGGGCGAAGAGCAGGAAGGCCAGGATCGCCCCGATGAAGCCGCCGTGGAACGACATGCCGCCGTTGCGGATCGCCAGGATCTCCATCGGATCGGCGATGTACATGGGCAGGTTGTAGAACAGCACGTAGCCGATCCGGCCGCCGAGCACGACGCCGAGGGCTACCCAGACCACGAGGTCGTCGATATCGAGGACCTGCGGGCGCTTTACCACCCCCCATAGGCTGTCGGCCATGACGAGGCGGCGCGCGTAATACCAGCCGCCGATCAGGCCGGCGATATAGGCGAGCGCGTACCATTTGATCGTGATCGGCCCGATCGCGAGGGCCACCGGATCGATGGCCGGAAAGGGCAGGGCGAGGAGCGGCATCGGTCTCACCTCCGAGGCGGCCGGATTGGACGCCGGAGGGGTTGCACGTCAAGCCTGCACGCCTCGCCGATGTGAGTGTCTCAGCCTGGCACGAACAAGAAGCCGTGTCCGTCGGGTCCCGCGCAGGAGACCGCCGCGCGGTCGCTGGAGATCCGTGGTGCCAGTCCGGCACCGCGCAGGGATCGCGGCAAGTCCTGCAGATTGGCCGCGGAAAAGACGAAGCGGGTGGAGGCCCGGTCGGCGGGGCCGAAAGACAGCGTCCTCCGGGTGGTCGGGACGCGATAGTGCAGCAGTTCCACGTGCGGCGCGGGCTCCGGAGGCGTCAGCGCGATCACATCGACCTGCGGGTCGTCCACCCCGTCGAGGCGCGCCTGCTCCGGTCCCTGATTCAGCCCGCGCTCCCCCAGCGTGAGGCCGAGCGTTCCTATCAGGAAGGCCGGGGTAGCCTCGAGATCAGTGACGGTGATCGCAGAGTGATCGATGCCCAGGAACAGCCCCGGTGTGTCGCGCCAGCGGTCGGCGGGCGGACCTTCGGGAAAAGCGATCAACTCCAATGGGTGCCCGTCCGGGTCGCGGAACTTGTAGGCGGTGACGCCCCCCGTGGAGGCCGGCAGGCGCTGCGGACCGCCGTGGCTGATGGGGGTCGGGGCGAGCGGCGCCAGTTGCGCCATCGCGGCCCCCATGTCGCGGACCGGGATCGCGAGGTGCTGGAAGAACGGGTCTGTCGCGGCGGGATCGTCAGGATAGGGCGCCCCGGGCGGATCCACCGCCAGGAAGGTCACCGCCTGGGCGCCGAGCCGCATGCGCAGCTGCGTGGCCCGTCGGTCCGTCAGGCCCATCGCCTCGCAATGGGCGGGCGGAACGGGCTCCGGCGGTGCGACCTGCGCGAAACCCAACCCGTCGCGGTAGAATGCCTCGGTCACGGCGAGGTCCGCGACGGTTCGGCCGAAGCCGATGATCGCCCGCACGGCGCTCACAGGAGCGGGGCTCCCCGCACGTTCACGTAGATGGCGTAGAGCGTGTGCGACGCGCACAGGAACAGGCGGCTGTTGTTTCGGCCGCCGAAGGTCAGGTTGGCGACCGTCGAAGGCACCAGGATCTTCCCGACGCGTTCGCCGCCCAGATCGATGCAGTGGACACCGTCGCCGGCGCTCGACCAGAGATTGCCGTGCTCGTCGCAGCGAATCCCGTCGGCATTGCCGGGCGCGATCGTGCAGAACACTGCGCCTCCGGACAGGCCGCCATCCTCGGCAACGTCGAAGACGCGGACGTGCTGGACCGGCTCGGTGTCGAATTGCAGGCCGGTCTCGACGATGTAGAGCCTGCGCTCGTCAGGCGAGAAGCAGAGCCCGTTCGGACCCTGGAAGTCGTCCGCGACCACGCGCAGGGCGCCGTCGCGCGGATCGAAGCGGTAGACGGCAGCCGGCAGCTCAGAGTCCTGCTTGCCGCCCTCGTAATCGGTCTGGATGCCGTAGGGTGGGTCGGTGAACCAGATCGTCCCGTCCGACTTGCAGACGACGTCGTTGGGCGAATTCAACCGGCGCCCCTGGTAGCGCTCGACCAGGCTGGTGATGCGCCCGTCGAGTTCCGTCCGGTGGATGCGCCGGCCCCGGTGCGCGCAGGAGAGCATCCGACCCTGCCGGTCGCGGGCATGGCCGTTCTCGAAGTCGCTCGCCTCCCGGTAGACGCTGAGACCGGCATGCTCCGCCCAGCGCATCACGCGGTTGTTGGGCAGATCCGAGAACAGCAACTCGTCGCGGTCGCCGAACCAGACCGGACCCTCGGCCCAGCGGAATCCGTCGGCGAGCGTCTCCAGCGGCGCGTTCGGCAGGACGTACGCCTTGAAGCGCGGCTGCGTCAGCTCGAAGCCCTCCATGGCGCGCGCTCTACGTGAAGCGGCCGGGCTGGTTCACGGTCGGCTCGACCTGAAGGCCCGTCACGATCATGGTGCAGGGCGCGTCGCCCACGGTCCCGGACAGGTGGCCCTTCCTGCCGTCACGGGCCTTGGTGTTCTGATCCTCGCCCATCATCAGTTCGCCCGGGCCCATCTCGACCCGGTGGCCGTCCATGGTCTCGACGAACCAGCGACCGGAGAGGATCGCGATCCATTGCGGCCGGGGATTCTCGTGCCATTCGCCGACCCAGCCCACCGGCAGGACCGTGAAGGTCACGATCGACGGCGCCGGATCCATCTTGTCGTTCCACTGCGGCGCGGTCTCAGGGTTGATGCCCTCGAACGTGAACCGCTTGATGAAGAATCGCTCCTGGCGGCTCACCCCGTCCGCGTCCGTGTAGACGTGCCAGTACGGCATCATCGGAGGGGTCGGATCGCTCATCGTCGCTCCTGCCGCGGCGGGACATTCGTGTTTCCACAACGGCCGGTCCCGGGGATGGTTCGCGCCAGACGATCGAGGCGCGCGGGACGATCGGGCTCGTCCGGCGGACGGCGGCCAAAGGATCGGCCTGCTCATGGCGACGCACGCATCGGCGCTGCCACGGCCGCCGCCTCGCCGCCCGCCCGTGAACGGGCGGCAGCACCGTCTCACATCTGCTCGGGGATCCGATCCGCCTGCGCGAGGTTCGAGAATCGGGTGATGTTGGCGTCGAACTGAAGCTCCACCGTTCCCGTCGGGCCGTGACGCTGCTTGCCGAGGATCACTTCGGCCTTGCCGTGGACGCGCTGCATCTCGGCTTCCCAGGCAAAGAACTCCTCCGTGCCTTCCCGAGGCTTCTTGTTGCCAACGTAATATTCCTCGCGGAACACGAACATGACCACGTCGGCGTCCTGCTCGATCGAACCCGATTCACGCAGGTCGGAGAGCTGCGGACGCTTGTCATCGCGGTTCTCGACCTGACGCGAGAGCTGAGACAGCCCGATGATCGGCACCGCCAGTTCCTTGGCGAGCGCCTTCATGCCGGTGGTGATCTCGGTCATCTCCTGCACGCGGTTGTCGCTACGCTTGCCCGAGCCCGAGAGCAGCTGCAGGTAATCGACGATCAGGAGGTCGAGCCCCTTCTGACGCTTGAGGCGTCGCGCCCGGGCGGCGAGCTGGGCGATCGAGATGCCGCCGCTCTGGTCGATGTAGAACGGGATCGTCTGCATGTCCCGCGCGGCGTCGGTGATCTTGTAGAAGTCCTCCGGGCGGATGTCGCCGCGGCGGATCTTGTAGGACGGGACGCCCGACTGCTCCGCGATGATACGGGTGGCGAGCTGCTCGGCCGACATTTCGAGGGAGAAGAACCCGACGATCCCGCCGTTCACGGTCTTGGTCGCGCCGTCCGGCTGCTTCTCGCCGCGATACGCCTTGGCGATGTTGAAGGCGATATTGGTCACCAGCGAGGTCTTTCCCATGGCCGGACGCCCCGCGAGGATGATCAGATCGGAGGGTTGCAACCCGCCCATCTTGGCGTCGAGGTCGCTGAGCCCGGTGGCGATGCCCGAGAGCTTGCCGTCGCGCTGGTAGGCCTTGGCCGCCATGTCGACCGCGGCGGTCAGCGCGTCCGAGAATTTCTGGAAGCCGCCGTCGTAGCGTCCGGCTTCGGCCAGCTCGTACAGGCGGCGCTCGGTCTCCTCGATCTGGTCGCGCGGCGCCTGCTCCACCGGCGCCTCATAGGCGCCGTTGACCAGATCCTCGCCGATGGTGATCAGCCGGCGGCGGATGGCGAGATCGTAGATCGTCCGGCCGTAATCGCCGGCGTTGATCACCGTGGTGGCGTCGGCGGCGAGCCGGGCGAGGTACTGCATCACCGTCTGGCCGCCGAAATCGGCATCGCCCAGATAGGTCTTCATCGTGATGGGCGTCGCGAGCTTGCCGGCCCGGATCAGGGAGGCCGCCACCGTGAAGATCTGCTGGTGGGCATCCTCCATGAAGTGCTCGGGCAGCAGGAAGTCCGACACCCGGTAATAGGCGTCGTTGTTCACGAGGATTGCGCCCAGCAGCGCCTGCTCCGCATCGATGTTGTGCGGGGCGACGCGGTACTCGGCCTGAACCGCTTCGAGCTTGGCCGTGAGCGCATTGGGCAGGGCCATCGGCGGACGACTCCGTATCAGGCGCCGCGGCGGGCGCGCCAGGATCACACCGCACGACCTTGGCCCCGGTATGGTTACCGAAGCCTAGCCGACGGCCGTTTCTCCCGGGCCGGGGCGCGGAAAAGCGGACGCCCGCCGACTCTCGCGAGGGGCGGGCGTCCATGCTGGAACAAAACTGGAACGTGTCAAGCCGGGGGACGGATCATCCCCAATGTTCACCCCTATACCGGGGTGTCGACGTGGGCGCGGACGCCCGGTCCGATACCGCTTCGCGGATCGATGCCACTCTCCGTTCGTCCGTTCCAGAAGAGCGATCGATCCAGGTCACCCCGGATCGATCGTTCCCCGCGAACCGAATCAGCCGCGGTCGTCGGCCCCCTCGCCGGCATCGGCCAGCGCCATGCCGACTTCCAGTCCGAGGTCGTCGAGGTTGAACGCCTCGCGCTCGGTCACCGACTCGCCGCGGGCCTGGCGCTCGGCCTCCTCGGGGCTGCGGGCGACGTTCACGGTGATCTCGACCTCGACCTCGGGGTGCAGCACCACCGGGACCTTGTGAAGGCCCAGCGTCTTGATCGGCTGGTTGAGGATGAACTGCCCGCGATCGACCGTGAAGCCCTCCTTCGCGACGACCTCGGCGAGATCGCGGGTCGAGACGGAGCCGTAGAGCACGCCGGTCTCACCCGACTGCCGGATCAGGATGAAGCTCTGGCCGTTCAGCTTCTCGGCCACCGCCTCGGCGTCCTTCTTGCGGTCGAGGTTGCGGGCCTCCAGCTGGGCGCGCTGCGCTTCGAAGTGCTTCTTGTTGGATTCCGTCGCGCGCAGGGCCTTGCCGCGGGCGAGCAGGAAGTTGCGGGCAAAGCCCGGGCGGACGTTCACGGTCTCGCCCATCTGGCCGAGCTTGGCCACGCGCTCGAGCAGGATCACTTCCATAGTCTTTCTCCTTCAGGTGGTCGGCCGCTGGGGCCGGGGTTTCACGGCGCCGGATTGTCCCTGGGACGCCGGCGGTCGAGGGCGGTGTCGGCGAGGCCGAACACGGTGAGTGCCACCAGGGCGATGCCCTGGGTCACGAACAGGATCAGGTACATGCCGAACAGCATCAGCCCGCGCCCCGGCCGGCCGCGCGAGCGGTCGTGGAAGGCGGCGAGCCCCTGGAGTGCGAAGGCCGCGCTGAACGCGCCGACCAGGGCGACGCCGAACACGCCGACATAGCCCGGGGCGAAGCACATCGCGACGGCTGCCGCGAGGGCCGCCAGCGTCGTGCGCGGCATGATGGTGGAGGGGATGTCGGGCCAGGGCCTGGGCAGGCGGCCGGAAATCTTCACGATCCGGGCCGAGGCCCAGAGGTAGAAGGCCAGGAGCAGCGCCAGACCGTTGGCCGCGAAGGCCGGAACGACGCGGGCGAGGGCGTCCGCCAGTTCGGCCCGGGTGACGTCGGCCTGATCGGTGTCGGTCTGCGGCGCCGGCGCGGCCGTTCCGTCCTGGCCAGTGGCATCGGACGACGGCGCGTCGGCGCGTCGACCCTCGACGGCCGGCCGCGTGGCCGGCATCCGCGTCTGGACGAGCGTCTGTGCGAGCCCGCGCAGCTGCGCGTCGAAGGCCGCGTGATTCGGCGAGGACAGGACCGCGATGGCGATGAAGGCGAGGGCGGCCGTGGCGGCGATCCAGCCGAGGAGGCGGCCGGTCGGGTACCATTCGAGGCCGGCCGACGTCTCACGCCCGAGCAGGGTCAGATAGGCGAGCCACCAAGCCGGCAGGGCGATGTAGGCCGCGAAGGCGAGCCCCATGAAGGGAGCGATCACCAGGGTCAGAACGAGGCTTCCGGCGGCTGCCGCCGCGAGCGCGGCCTTGCGGCTCCAGCCGAGGCCGACGATCAGGATCGGCAGGGGCGCCACGAGGTAGAGCAGGATCGCCAGCGGGGTCGCCTTCAGCAGCACGCCGAACAGGAGTGCCGAGACGAGGCCCGCGCCGATACCGATGCCGATATGCTGTGCCATGAGGTCCGCTGTCCCGCTGCCGCTGCGGCAGGGTTAGAGGCGGCGTTGCGCCCCAACGATCGGGCGGCGTGAGCCGCCCTCTGCGAGGGCCGGCCCGGGCAGATGCCGGGCCGGCGGGTTTCGATGGCCTACTTGATCACGTAGGGCAGCAGGCCGAGGAAGCGGGCGCGCTTGATCGCCTGGGCGAGTTCGCGCTGCTTCTTGGCCGAGACCGCGGTGATCCGCGACGGCACGATCTTGCCGCGCTCGGACACGTAGCGGGACAGGAGCTTGACGTCCTTGTAGTCGATCTTCGGCGCGTTCGCGCCGGAGAACGGGCAGGTCTTGCGACGACGGAAGAAGGGACGGCGTCCGCCGCCCGCACCAGCACCGAAAGCCATGTGTTAGCCCTCCCCGCCGAAGCTGCGCTCGGCACGATCACCGCGATCGCCGCGATCACCCCGGTCGCCGCCGAAGCCGCCGCCGCCGCCGAAGCCCTCGTCGTCACGACGACGGCCACGCTCGCGGTCCTTGCGGTCGTCGCGGTCGCGCTTCTGCATCATGGCGGACGGCTCGGAATCAAGCTCCTCGACCCGGACGGTCATGAAGCGCAGCACGTCCTCGGAGATCTGCATCTGGCGCTCCATCTCGGCGATGGCGGCCGGCGGGGCGTCGATGTTGAGGAGCGCGAAATGCGCCTTGCGGTTCTTCTTGATCCGATAGGCGAGGGACTTCACGCCCCACATCTCGATCTTCTCGAGACGGCCACCGTTCTGCTCGATCACACCCTTGTAGGTGTCGATCATCGTCTCGACCTGCTGGGACGTCACGTCCTGGCGGGCCAAGAGCACATGCTCGTAGAGAGGCATCGTCGGGCCTTTCATCGTCAAAAGGAGCCCGGCCGCCGGAAGGCAGCTGATTCGGGCCGGTTCATCTCGCGGAACGCTCGGCGCCAAGCCCTTCGAGCCGATTTTCAGGCCCGAGCGGTTGATCGAAGGCGGAGACACCGGACGACGGGGTCGGGAAGACCCCTGCACCGCAAGCGGCACCGTCCGTTCAGCCCCCGGCCGGAGCGAACGCGAGGGGCGGCGCATAGTCGGTTTTTGGAGCCCTGACAAGTCCGAGGCGCCGTTCCCGCCCCTGGGTGAGGGCCTGTGCCACGTGCATCCGGGCGCGGACTCGGCGACGTCGGGCAGGGGCTGCGGAAGCCGCTCCGCCGGCGCTTGGCTTGCCGCCCGGGCGGTTCGATGACACAAGCGCGCCGCGGCCGGGACTCCCGGCCCGGCTGGTTTTCGGTAACCCTCCAGATCCGTGATGGCAGAGGCCACAACCCCCGGCGCCTCCGAGGTCGGTCCCGTGCTGATCACCGGCGCGAGCGGCTTCCTCGGCTCCGCCCTGGTCGACGTGTTCCGTAAGGCCGGATTCCCGGTGCGCATCCTCGTGCGCGCGTCGAGCCCCCGCCGGAACCTCACCTGGACCGATGTCGAGATCGTCGAGGGCGACATGCGCGATCCGGCCGCCGTGGCAGCGGCGATGCGCGGGCAGCGTTACCTGATCCACGCGGCGGCCGATTACCGGCTCTGGGCGCCCGACATGGAGGAGATCGTCCGCACGAACCGCGACGGCACGCGGCTGATGATGCGCGCGGCCCTGGATGCCGGTGTCGAGCGGGTCGTCTACACGTCGAGCGTCGCGACGATCAAACCGCCGGCCGACGGCGTCACGCCCTCCGACGAGACCCTGCCGCTGACGCCCGAGACCGCGATCGGCGCTTACAAGCGAAGCAAGGTCGTGGCCGAGCGGGTGGTCGAGGAGATGGTCGCCCGCGACGGCCTGCAGGCGGTGATTGTCAACCCGTCGACGCCGATCGGCCCCCGCGACGTCAAGCCGACGCCCACCGGCCGGATCATTCAGGAGGCGGCCCTCGGGAAGATGCCGGCCTTCGTCGATACCGGCCTCAACCTCGCCCATGTAGACGACGTGGCCCACGGCCATCTCCTGGCGCTCCGCAAGGGCCGGATCGGCGAACGCTATATTCTGGGCGGCGAGGACGTCTTCCTGTCCCAGATGCTCGCCGACATCGCCGGCATGGTCGGCCGCAAGCCGCCGACCGTGAGCCTGCCCCGGGCCGCTGTCTATCCGGTGGCGTTCTTCGCGCAGCTCGCCGCACGGGCCACCGGCAGACAGCCCTTCGCGACCATCGACGGCATCCGCATGTCGCGCTACCGGATGTTCTTCTCGGACCGGAAGGCGCGCGCCGAGCTCGGCTACACGGCCCGGCCCTATCGCGAGGGGCTGTCCGACGCGATCACGTGGTTCCGGGAGGCGGGTTACCTCGCATGAGCACTCTCGAATCCGCCACGGCGACGCGCTCCGGCAAGGGGCACCAGGACGAGAACTTCCCCGTCGCCTCGCACCTGATCCACCCGCGCCACCGCGGCGCGATCCTGGCTTTCTACAACTTCGTCCGCGCCGGCGACGACGTGGCCGACCATGCGGATCTGTCGCCCGAGCGCAAGATCGCGCTGCTCGATCGACTCGCGGACGCGCTCACCGGCGCCGGCCCCGCCGATCCCGAGGCGGAGCCGCTCAAGCGCGAACTCGCCGCCCGCGGCCTGCCGCCGCGCCATGCTCTGGAACTGCTCGATGCGTTCCGCATGGACGCGCACAAGAACCGCTACGCCGACTGGGACGAACTCATCCACTATTGCCGCTACTCGGCCATGCCGGTGGGGCGCTTCGTCCTCGACGTGCACGGCGAGGACCCCGCTCGCGTGTACCAATCCTCCGACGCGATCTGCGCGGCCCTGCAGGTAATCAATCATCTCCAGGATTGCGGCAAGGATTTCGCCGCCCTAGACCGGGTCTACATCCCGCAGGATTGCCTCGACCGCCACGGCGCGACCGTGGCGATGCTCGGCGCCGCCAAGGCGCCGCCGCAGCTCCGGGCGGTGATCCGCGAGCTGGCGCAGCGATGTCTCGACCTCCTCGACGAGGGCGCGGTCCTGCCGGACCTGATCGATGACCTGCGCCTGTCCCTCGAGATCGCCGCGATCCACCGGCTGGCCGTGGTGTTGAGCCGGGGCCTGCTGGAGCGCGATCCGCTCTCGGAGAAGGTCCATCACGGCAAGGCCGCCTTCGCCCTGACGGCCTTGGGCGGCGTCGCCGCCACCCTGGCGCGCCGGCCCTTCCGCGGGCGGACCGTTCGGGCCGCGGCTCAAGGAATCCGCTCGTGAGCGCAACTGCCACCCCCGCTGCCACCCAGGACGGCGCTGCCCCGGCGCTCCCCGCCGCCGGCTCCTCCTTCTACACGGCGATGCGCCTGCTGCCGAAGGAGCGGCGGGAGGCCATGTACGCCGTCTACGCCTTCTGCCGCGCCGTGGACGACGTCGCCGACGATGGCGGCACCCGGGCCGTCCGGCAAGTCGAGCTCGATCGCTGGCGGGCGGACATCGACGCCCTTTATGCCGGCCGCCCGGCCCCGCGGGTGCGCGACCTGGTGGAGCCCGTGCGCCGCTTCGGACTGAAGCGCGAGGATTTCCAGGCGGTCATCGACGGCATGGCGATGGACGCCGTCGAGGACATCGTCGCCCCCGATGCCGAGACCCTGGACCTCTATTGCGACCGGGTCGCCAGCGCGGTCGGCCGGCTGTCGGTGCGGATCTTCGGCATGCCCGAGGCGGACGGCATCCGGCTCGCCTGGCATCAGGGCCGGGCGCTCCAGCTCACCAACATCCTGCGCGACATCGACGAGGATGCCGAGCGCGGCCGCCTCTACCTGCCGCGGGAGAAGCTCGCGGCCATCGGGCTCTCCGATCCGACGCCGGTCGAGGCGATCAGCCACCCGCGCATCGGCGAGGTCTGCCTCTCCCTCGCCCGGGAGGCCGAAGACCACTATCAGGCGACCTGGGAGATCATCCGGCGCAGCCCCCGCAAGGCCACCAAGGCCGCCCGGCTGATGGCGGCGGCCTATCACCTGTACCTCAAGGCGGTGCTCGAACGCGGCTGGGCCATGCCCCGCGCCCGGGTGAAGCCGGGCAAGCGCGCGCTCCTCGGCGTCGTCCTCCGCCACGGCCTGATCTGATGGACACCGTTCACGTCGTCGGCGCCGGGCTGGCCGGCCTCTCCGCCGCGGTCGCGCTGGCCGAGGCTGGCACCCGCGTGGTGCTGCACGAGGCCGCCAAGCAGGCGGGCGGGCGCTGCCGCTCCTATTACGATCCGGCGCTCGGCCTGACCATCGACAACGGCAACCACCTGCTGCTCTCGGGCAATGCCGATTCGCTGAGTTTCCTCAGGACGATCGGCGCACCGGCCGACGCCCTCGCCGGTCCGGACGCAGCGGAGTTCGACTTCGCCGACCTGAAGACCGGCGAGCGCTGGCGCCTGCGTCCCAATGCCGGGCGGCTGCCCTGGTGGGTGATGAGCCCGGCGCGCCGCGTCCCCGGCACCCGGGCGCGGGATTATTTGGCCCCGCTCGGCATCCTGCGGGCGGCGTCCAGAAAGGCGGAGGGCGCCGGCGGCACGATCGGCGCGCACATGGCCTGCGAGGGCGCGCTCTACAGACGCCTGTGGCACCCGGTGCTGCTGGCCGCCCTCAACACCGAGCCCCGGGACAGCGATGTCGGGCTCGCGGCCCGCATCCTGCGCGAGACCCTGGGCGCCGGCGGCAAGGCCTGCCGCCCCCTCGTCGCCGTCGAGGGCCTGTCCTACGCCTTCGTCGATCCGGCGCTGCGTTTCCTCACAGCCCGCGGCTGCGAGGTTCGCTTCGGGCGCCGGCTGCGCAGCCTCGACCTCGCCGGGGGGCGCGCCGCGCAGCTCGTCTTCTCGGACGGCGTCGAGAGCCTCGGGCCGGAGGACGGCGTCGTCCTGGCGCTGCCGCCCTGGGTGGCGCGGGAGGTGTTGCCCGGTCTCCTCGCTCCCATGGAATTCCGCTCCATCGTGAACGCGCATTTCGCGCTGACACCGAAGCCCGGCAGCCCCCTGGTGCTCGGTGTCGTCAACAGCCTGACAGAGTGGCTTTTCGCCTATCCGGATCGGTATTCGGTCACGATCAGCGGCGCCGACCGGCTCCTCGACGTGCCCCGCGAAGACCTCGCTCGGCAGATCTGGGCCGAGATCGCACAGCTGTGCAACCTTGCACCAGACTTGCCCAGCTGGCAGATCGTAAAGGAGAAGCGTGCGACCTTTGCGGCGACGCCGGCGGAAGCCGCGCGGCGCCCGAAGGCCGAAACCGCCTACGACAATCTCGTCCTGGCAGGCGATTGGACCGCCACCGGCCTGCCATCGACGATTGAGGGAGCGATCCGCTCGGGCCAGACGGCCGCGCGTTCCTTGCGCGCGGGATCTGTCGTGCGCGCCGGAACCCGGACGCGCGGCGCAGCTTGAGGCATGGCGTCCGCCGCGAGGCGGTCGTTTGAGGCGAGGACTATGAGAGAGGCCGTAAGCAAAGTCGAGGCGCTGCAGCGCTCGAAGACGCAGGGGATCTCGCTCGAGGACGTCGAGCGCGGCGTGGCTCAGGCAACCCGCGCCTTGACCGCCCTGGCGCATGACGACGGGCATATCTGCTTCGAACTCGAGGCGGATGCCACGATTCCGTCCGAGTACATCCTGTTCCACCATTTCCGCGGCACGCAGGTCCCCGGCGACCTCGAGGCCAAGATCGGCAGCTACCTGCGCCGCACCCAAGGCCGGCACGGCGGCTGGGCCCTCGTCCACGAGGGGCCGTTCGACATGAGCTGCACGGTCAAGGCGTACTTCGCCCTGAAGATGATCGGCGACGACATCGAGGCGCCGCACATGCGCCGGGCGCGCGAGGGTATCCTGTCCCGCGGCGGCGCCGCCAACGCCAACGTGTTCACGCGCTTCATGCTGGCGCTCTACGGCGAGGTGCCGTGGCGCGCCGTGCCGGTGATGCCCGTTGAGGTGATGTTCCTGCCGAAGTGGTTCCCGTTCCACCTCGACAAGATCAGCTACTGGGCGCGCACCACCGTGGTGCCGCTGTTCGTGCTCCAGGCGACCAAGCCCCGGGCGCGCAACCCGCGCGGCATCAGCGTCCAGGAGCTGTTCGTGACGCCCCCGGAGAGCGTGCGTTCCTGGCCCGGCTCCCCGCATGCCACGTGGCCGTGGACGCCGATCTTCGGCTTCATCGATCGGGTGCTGCAGCGGGTCGAGAACCACATGCCGCGCAAGCGCCGGCAGCGCGCCATGGAGATGGCCCGCGCCTGGGTCAGCGAGCGTCTCAACGGCGAGGACGGCCTCGGGGCCATCTTCCCGGCCATGGTCAATTCGGTGCTCATGTACGAGGTGATGGGCTACAGGCCCGATCATCCGCAGGTTCGCGTCGCCTGCGACGCCATCGAGAAGCTCGTCGTCGAGAAGGCTGACGAGGCCTACGTCCAGCCCTGCGTCTCGCCGGTCTGGGACACGGCGCTCGCGAGCCATGCGCTCTTGGAAGCCGGCGGCCCCGAGGCGGAGGCCCAGGCCCGCGCCGGGCTCGACTGGCTCAAGCCCCGGCAGGTGCTCGACATCGTGGGCGACTGGGCGGCGCGCAAGCCGAAGGTTCGGCCGGGCGGCTGGGCGTTCCAGTACGCCAACGCCCACTATCCGGACCTCGACGACACCGCCGTGGTGGTGATGGCGATGGACCGGGCCATGCACCAGCATGGGTTGGTGGCCGGCATGCCGGACTACAAGGCCTCGATCGCTCGCGCCCGCGAATGGGTCGAGGGGCTGCAGTCCGAGGATGGCGGTTGGGCGGCGTTCGACGCCGACAACAACCACATGTATCTCAACCACATCCCGTTCTCGGATCACGGCGCGCTGCTCGACCCGCCGACCGCGGACGTGACCGCCCGCGTGGTCGGGATGCTTGCCCAGCTCGGCGAAACCCGCGAGACCTCCCGCGCGCTGGACCGCGGCGTGAATTACCTCCTGAACGACCAGGAGGAGGATGGCTCTTGGTACGGCCGCTGGGGCATGAACTTCATCTACGGAACGTGGTCAGTGCTCTGCGCCCTCAACGCCGCAGGTGTCGATCCGGCCGATCCGCGCATCCAGCGGGCGGTTTCCTGGCTGATCCGCATCCAGAACCCGGATGGGGGCTGGGGCGAAGACGCCAACTCGTACAAGATCGACCCGGCCTTCGAGGCCGGCTCGTCCACCGCCTCGCAGACCGCCTGGGCGCTGCTCGCATTGATGGCGGCGGGCGCGGTCGACGATCCGGCCGTGACCCGGGGCATCAACTTTCTCACCCGCACGCAGGGCGCGGACGGGTTCTGGAAGGAGGAGCGCTATACGGCCACGGGCTTCCCGCGGGTGTTCTACCTGCGCTACCATGGCTACCCGAAGTTCTTCCCGCTCTGGGCGATGGCGCGTTTCCGCAACCTCAAGCGCGGCAACAGCCGGCACGTCCAGTTCGGGATGTGAGCCTTTGGGGCCGGCCCGGGAGGCCGGCTCCTCCCCGCCGGATCGCAGCCGCGTTGGACCCTCCCGGCGACCGACCCGCGACCCCCGGTGTTGAACACGTGGCCCCTTCAGACGACGATCCCGCGGAACCGGGCAAATCCGGCGCCGCGCCGGATCGGCCCGCGGCTGGACCGCGGCGTCCGCGCCTGCTTGCGGACCTCGCCGGACTGGTCCACCAGCGCGCGATGATCGATCCTACAGCCCCCGTCCTGGCCGTCACCGGCCTCGCCCGAGAGCGTCGCATGGCGGCGGGGGAGGGGGTCGAGGCCGTAGGTGCCGGCGGCAATCCGCACCGGCTTCGCCAACTCCTCGACGCCCGCGTCGCTCCCGGTTGCCGGGCGGTGATCAGCTTCGGCATCGCGGGCGGCCTCGATCCGTCGCTGAAGCCCGGCGATGTCGTGGTCGGCACCGGCGTGGTGAGCGAGGATGGCCGGCGCGCCGCGGATCTCGATCTGTCGGCCGCGCTCCTCAACATCCTGTCGGGCGTCGGCCCGCGAGTGATCCCCGCGGATCTGGCCGGGGTCGACACGGCCATCCTCGCAGTCGACGGCAAGACCGAATTGCGGGCTACGACGGGAGCGGCGGCCGTCGACATGGAATCGCACGTGGCGGCGGCATTCGCGGGACGGCACGGCCTGCCCTTCGCCGCGCTCCGGGTTATCTGCGACCCGGCCGGCCAAGCGCTGCCGGCCTTCGCCGCGGAGGCGCTCACGGCCGACGGCGAGCCCGACATCGCCGCGGTGTTCTTCGCCTTCGCCCGCGGCCGGGCGCGGCTTGGGGACCTGATGCGCCTCGCCAAGGATTCGAACGCAGCCTTCGCGGCGCTGGGGCGGTGCCGCACCCGGCTCGGACCTGGGCTCGGGCTTCCGGTCCCGGACGCCTGACAGGGCTCGAAGTCGCCGTCTTCGGACGCCCGGCGACGCAGGCCAGCACCGCCACCTCGCCATCCGCGTGCAGCGCCGAGCCGACTCGCTTGCAAGGACGGCGCCGGCTGGCTCGGCGGGCGTCCCTGACGGGCAGTGCACGGCACGCGAAAAGGCGCCGGCCTGCTCGGCCGGCGCCAGTCTGAGGTCACCACGAGATGGCGCGGGGCAGGGAGCCCCGTGCCGGGGGGGAACCGGCTTCAGCCGGCGTTCTTGCTCAGCGACACCGCGACGAAGCGGGTCTGGCCCTTGCCGCTCTTCACCCGCATCAGCACGGCCTTGCGCCCGCTCGATTCCGCCGCCCGGATCTGCGCCGCGACGTCCGCAGGACGGGACACACTCTGGCCGCCGACGTCGAGGATCACGTCGCCCGCCTCGATACCCTTGGCCGCCGCCGGACCGTCGGGATCCACCTGGACCACCGCCACGCCCTGGTCTGACAAGCCGACATCGCCGGCCGGCGCCAGCTGCAGGCCGAGGCGCGGCTGGCCGTTGCCCGAATCCTCGTCACGGCTGGCCATCTTGGTGCCGTCGGTCGGCATCGTGCCCAGCGTCACCGTCGCTGTGTCGGACTTGCCGCCGCGCAGGTAGCTCAGCTCGACCTTGGCGCCGGGCTTCATCCCGGCGATCCGGCGCGACAGCTCGCGGGCGCTGTCCACCGTGTCGCCGTTGACCTTCTCGATCACGTCGCCGGCCTTCAGCCCGGCCTTGGCCGCCGGCGTGCCGTTCTCGGCGTGGTCGACGAGGGCGCCCTTGGCCTTGTCGAGGCCCAGGCCCTCGGCGATGTCCTGCGTCACCGGCTGGATCTGGACGCCCAGGTAGCCGCGGGCCACCTTTCCGTCGGTGCGGAGCTGGTCGACCACCGCCTGCACGGTCTCGGCGGGGATCGCGAAGGCGAGACCGACGCTGCCGCCCGACGGGGACGCGATGGCGGTGTTCACGCCGACCACCTCGCCGTTGACATTGAAGGTCGGGCCGCCGGAATTGCCCTTGTTGATTGGGGCGTCGATCTGCAGGAAGTCGTCATAGGGACCGGCACCGATGTCGCGGCCGCGGGCCGAGACGATGCCGGCGGTTACCGTACCGCCGAGGCCGAACGGGTTGCCGATCGCCACCACCCAGTCGCCGACCTGCGGCGCGGCCTTGCCGAACTGCACGTAGGGGAAGTTCGAGCCCTCGGTGATCTTGAGGAGCGCCACGTCGGTCTTCGAGTCCTTGCCGATCACCTTCGCGTCAAGGGTGCGGCCGTCGTCGAGGGTCACCTGCACGGTCTTGGCGTGGTCGACCACGTGGTTGTTGGTCACCACATAGCCGTCGGCCGAGATGATGAAGCCGGACCCGACCGCGCCGCGCGGACCCTGGTGCTGGGGCTGCATGCCGCCGGGGCCGTTCTGACCGAACCGCTTGAAGAACTCGCGCAGCTGCGGCGGCACGTTCTGGAGGTTGCGGCCCTGGTTCGGGCCATCCTCGTCGTCGCTGCTCGCCGAATCGTCGAGCTTGACCTTCACCGAGACGACGCCGGGCTTCACCTTGTTGACGATCCCGGCGAAGGAGCCCGGCGGGTGCTCGGGGGCTTCGATCGGGGATTTCGGGAGGGCCTGGGCATAGGCCGGGGTGGCGGACGGTAGGTAGCCGCTGCCGAGGGCGCCGCCGGCGATGAGCGCGGCAGCGGCCACGGAGGCGAGGGCACGGCGCGAGGTGCGGCCGGAAGGACGGGTCTCGGTCATAGGGGTCTCAACCTCATGGAACGGATCGGGACGACGCCGGCACCCGGCGCTCGATACGATCTGTCTAGGGACCGGCCCCTGACCCGGGCGTGGCGGTCAAATTACCATTTGGACAGGTCGCGGCGCTTGGCCGGAGCCGGCCCGCGCGGTCCGTGTCCCGCCAGCCCAGTCCCGCCGAGTCGGCGTTCAGCCCTGCGCTTCGGAACGTCGTCACGGCACGTGCCGCCCGTTGCCCGCAGGTCGGGACAAACGACGTAAGGTCCCGCAAGGTCCGGCAGGCACCCGTAGACCACGGTCCTCCACGATGGAGCCGTGCCGGATCCTGGGGTGCGCGATGAAGACACTGCTGGCCGTTGCCGTACTCTTCGGATCGACGATCGGGGTTGTCGCGACCGAACTCGATTCGGATTCTCAGAGCTACATCGACGCAAAGCAAGCCGTCACCGAGCGCGTGCGACCGAAGGGCGTGCAGACGAGGCCTTACGCCGTCCGTGATGTCGACACGCGCCGTTTCGACGAAGGTCCTGCCTTACGGAAGGCCGACCCACTGAGGCCCGGTTTCCGCAACCAAGCCGGGATGTACGTGCCGCCCGACTATTCCACCCACCCGCGCGGCGCCGGGCACGACGGTTTCGGGAGTTCGGCCGAGCCTGGCTCGTACGGCAGCGCGCGTTCACCCAATCCCTTCGTCGGCACCCTCGGCACGCGCCGGTGAAGCCTGCACCCAAAGCGCGCCGCCGTCGGACGGCGCGCGGTGAGACGGGCCGAGTCGCTCAATCCCCGCCGAGCCGGGCCAGCGCCTCCTCGATCTTCGCGAGCCGCGCGGCCTCGGTCTCGCGCCGCTCGCGGTTCTCCTCGATGATCTCCTCCGGCGCGCGGGCGACGAAGTCGGCATTGCCGAGCTTGGCGTCGATCTTCTTGATCTCGCCCTGCGCCTTGCCCTGCTCCTTCCTCAGGCGCGCGACCTCGGCGGCGAGGTCGACCACGCCCTCGAGCGGCAGCGTGGCGACGCTGCCGCGCACCAGCAGCTGGACCGAGTTCTTCGGGGGGGTCTCCGCGAAGGTGATGTCCGAGAGCCGGGCGAGGCGCAGCAGCGTGTCGCGCCAAGCCTCGACCCGCGCCCGCACCTCCGGGATTGCGCCGACCATCGCCAGCGGGATCTGCGCGGCGGCCGGGACATTGGTCTCGGAGCGCGCCGACCGCACCTGGCTGACCAGATCGACCACGAAGCCGACCTCGGCCTCGGCGGATGCGTCGGCGAGGCCACCGAGGTCCGGCCATGTATCCAGGGTCAGGAGGCCGCGCTCCGGCAGGTCCGCTCCCTTGATCACCCACAGCTCCTCGGTGAGGAACGGCATGAACGGGTGCAGCAGCTTGGCGACTTGATCAATCAGGAAGGCCACGCTTGCCTGGGTCTCGGCCTTGATGGCGGGATCCACGCCCTCACCCTGCAGCACGGGCTTGGCGAGTTCGAGATACCAGTCGCAGAAGATGTTCCAGACGAAGCGGTAGGCGGCCCCGGCGGCGTCGTTGAAGCGGAAGGCCTCGAGGGCGCCCGTAACCTCCTCGACCGCGTGGGCGGCCTCGGTGAACGCCCAGCGGTTGATCGCACCGGTGGCGGAGCGCGGGTCGAAGGCCGGATCCAGGCGGCAGCCGTTCAGCTCGGCGAAGCGGGCGGCATTCCAGAGCTTGGTCGCGAAGTTGCGGTAGCCCTGGACCCGGTCTGCGGACAGCTTGATGTCGCGGCCCTGGACGGCGAGGGCGCAGAGGGTGAAGCGCAGGGCATCGGCGCCGACCTGATCGATCAGCTCCAGGGGATCGACGACGTTCCCCTTCGACTTCGACATCTTCGCACCCGACGCGTCCCGCACCAGGGTGTGCAGGTAGACCGTGTCGAAGGGCGCCCGGTCGGTGAGGTGCAGGCCCATCATCATCATCCGGGCGACCCAGAAGAACAGGATGTCCTTGCCGGTCACCAGGGTGTTGGTCGGGTAGAAGCGCGCCAGTTCCGGGGTCGAGTCCGGCCAGCCGAGCGTCGAGAACGGCCAGAGCGCCGAGGAGAACCACGTGTCGAGCACATCCTCGTCGCGGGTCAGCGCCACGGAGCGGCCGTGCTTGGCCTCGGCTGCGGCCAGAGCCTCGGCCTCGCTCTCGGCGACGAACACGCCGCCATCCTCATCGTACCAGACCGGGATCTGGTGGCCCCACCAGAGCTGGCGCGAGATGCACCACGGCTCGATGTTGGTGAGCCACTGGAAGAAGATCTTCTCGTAGTTCTCGGGCACGAACCTGGTCTGCCCGTTGCGCACCGCCTGGAGGGCGCGCTCTGCGAGCGGCTTGACGTTGACGTACCACTGGTCGGTGAGGAAGGGCTCGATGACCGCGCCCGAGCGGTCGCCGTGCGGGACCGCGTGGGTGTTCGGCTCGGTGGCGCGCAGGCGCCCGCGCGCCTCCATCAGCGCGACGACCTCCTTGCGGGCCTGCGCCCGGTCGAGGCCGTGGAGCGCCAGGGCTTCCGGCTCGGGCGAGGTCCCGTCGAGGAAGTCCGCGTTGCCGTCGAGCAGCATCCGGCCTTCGGGATCGAGGATGCTGATCACGCCGAGACCCTGGCGGCGGCCGACATCGAAATCGTTGAAGTCGTGGGCGGGCGTGATCTTGACTGCGCCCGTGCCCTTTTCCGGGTCCGAGTAGGTGTCGGCCACGATCGGGATCAGACGGCCGACCAGCGGCAGGCGCACGCGCTTGCCGACCAGCGCGGTGTAGCGCGCATCCTCCGGATGGACCGCGACGCCGGTATCGCCCAGCATCGTCTCCGGGCGCGTCGTCGCCACCGTGATCACTTCGCCGGTCTCGGTGCCGGACTCGTCGACCACCGGGTAGTCGAAGTGCCAGAGATGGCCCTTGGTCTCGATCTGCTGGACCTCGAGGTCCGAGATCGCGGTCTGAAACTTCGGGTCCCAGTTCACCAGCCGCTTGTCGCGGTAGATCAGGCCCTGCCGGTGCAGGTCGACGAAGGTCTTGAGCACGGCGCGGCTCAGGCCCTCGTCCATGGTGAAGCGTTCACGGGACCAGTCGCAGGAGGCGCCCAGCCGCTTGAGCTGGTTGACGATCGCGCCGCCGGATTCCGCCTTCCACGCCCAGACCTTCTCGACGAAGGCCGCGCGGCCGATCTCGCGGCGGCCGGGCTCCTGGCGCTCCATCATCCGCCGCTCGACCACCATCTGGGTGGCGATGCCGGCGTGGTCCGTACCGGGCTGCCAGAGCACGTCCTTGCCGCGCATGCGCTCGAAGCGGCAGAGGATGTCCTGCAGCGTGTTGTTGAGGGCGTGGCCCATGTGAAGCGAGCCCGTCACGTTCGGTGGCGGGATCACGATGCAGTAAGGCGGAACACCGGCACGCTCGGCACGGCCGGCGCGGAAGGCGTCCGCCTCGGCCCAGGCGGCTGAGATCCGCGCCTCGACGGAGGCGGGCTCGAAGGTCTTGTCCATCATCGCGGGTACGGGCGGGCGCTTGTCCAAACGGGGTTGGCCCCGCTTTCGACCGTCACGTCGCTCCCGTCAACACGCGGACGGCGGCCCGCAGCCGCCGTACCCAGGCCGCCGCCTCAGCGACCGCGTGAGACGCGCTCGATCTCGGCGCGCACGAGGCGCTCGACCACGGCCGGCAGGTTGTCGTCGAGCCAGGATTTCAGCATCGGCCGGAGCATCTCCTTCACGAGATCCTCCAGCGTCCGGGCATTCTGGGTCAGCACCGTGTGGGCCAGCAGGTTGAACGCACCGCTCACGCTGGCATCGGTGGCGGGCGACACCAGCACCTCAGGCCCGGGCTCCGGAGCCCGCACGGCCTGCAGCACAGGCTGCGGGGGCGGGGGCGGGGGCGCCACCGGTTCCGGGACGGGCTCCGGCTCCGGCGCGGCATCGACCGGGTCGTCGAAATCGATCGCATCGAAATCGAGCAGGTCCGGAGCAGGTTCGGGCTCCGGTTCGACCACGCGCGGGCGCATCACCGGTTCGGCAGCCTCCGCGAGGTCGAGTACGTCGTCGGGCTCGGGAGCAGGGGGCGCCTCGGCAGGCTTGGCCGCCTGATCGTCGGCAATGATCCGCCGGATCGACGCGAGGATTTCTTCCATCGAAGGCTCGTGCGCCTTATCGGCAGCCTTGTCCTGGAATTTCGTGTCCGGGATCTTGGGGCTTGCTGCACTCATCGGCAGGCGCACTCGGGCATGGGAGACTGGAAAGCGACCCGAATGGATCGGTGTTCAATCAGTATTCCATGCCGTTTCGTGGCGGCAAGCGCGCTCGCACCACACTCCCCGGGGAAAAGACCTCAGCGCCCGTCCGGCGTGCGCAGGCCGAACCACAGATCCTTGACCTGATCGTAGTGGACCTTGGCGCTGTAGTACTCGACCGGGAGCGCCGTGAAGCGCGCGGTCAGTTGTCCGATCGCCTGAACCACGCCGTAGGAGAAGATCACGCGGTCCCGCTGGGCGACGATGAGGTTCACGCGGGAGTTCAGCAGTTCCTGCTGCGCGTTGAGCACGTCGAGGGTCGTGCGCTGGCCGACGCGGGCTTCCTCGCGCACGCCATTCAGTGCGACTTCGTTCGCCTGAACCTGCGCCTGGGCCGCGATGACCTGCGCCTTGGCGGCCTCCAGCCGGCCCCAGAAATCGACGATCTGGGCGCGGACCTGATCGCGGACCTGATCGACCTGGATCCGGGTCTGGCCGACGGTCTCCTTGGCCTGACGAATCTGAGCGTAGGTCTGGCCGCCCTCGTAGATCGGGATGTTCAGCCGGCCGCCCACGAAGCCGACGAAGAAGCTCTGGTTCGGGCCGGTCTGGTCGTAGGTTTGGCTGAGGGAGCCCTGCAGGCTGACCTGCGGTGCCAGCTGACCCTCCAGCACCTTCACCTGCGACTCCGCCGCGTCGACGGCATGGATGGCCGACACGATTTGCGGATGCTCGCGCAGACCGATGGCGATGGCGGCGTCGAGACTGGCGGGGACGAACCGGTCCAGGGGCCGACCCGGCGCGAGTTGGCGTGGCTCGACGCCGATGTTCTGCCGATAGATGCCGATGCTGGTCCGCAGAGCGGATTCCGCCGCGCTCACCTGCGAGCGGGCACCCGCGAGCCTGGCCTCGGCCTGGGCGACGTCGGTCCGCGTGACCTCGCCGACATTGAAGCGGTCGCGCGTCTGGCGGAGCTGCTCCTCCAAGACCTCGACGTTGTTCCGGTTGAGTTCCAGCGTGGCCGTGTTGCTGAGCACGTTCATGTACGACTGGACGGCGTTGTAGAGCACGGTCAGCTCCGTGTACCGCAGCGTCTCGCGCTGGCTGTACACGGTGGACTCGGCACGCCGGGTCAGGTTGTCGGTCTGGAAGCCGTTGAACAGCGTCTGCGAGACGGTCAGGCTCGCGGTGCTCGGCAGGTACGTGGTTCTGACGGTCCGCCTGGACGTGATGGTCTGGGCCGCGGCGACCTCCGCCGTGCTGGAGGTCGCGCCGGAGCCACCGGCCGACGACGCGCCGGCCACGCCGGAAGCGCCCGCCCCGAGGCCGGACGTGCCCGTCGTGCCGGTGCCGACTCCGGTCGTGGTGCTGCCGATGGTCGAGGCGCCCGTGCTCAGCGCGGATCCACCGGCAGCCGACGACGCGCCGGTGGCGGCCGATCCAGCCGCTGCCGCCGCGGTGCTGGAACTGCGGGTCTGGAGGTACTGGACGCCGATCTGGGCGCCGACATTGACCTGAGGACGATAACCCGACTGCGCGATCGCCACGTTCTCGTCGGTGGCGCGCACGCCGGCGCGGCTCGCGTTGAGGCTGGGGTTGCCCTGGTAGGCCTTGGCGAGTGCGCTCTCGAGGGTCTCGGCCGCGGCCGGCATGGCCGCCAGGAGCGCGAGTCCGGAGACCATGCCGGCCAGCCGGAACGTCTGAAAGCTCGCTTGTGGACGTCGTGTCACGATGAACAAGCCCTTGCGGTCTCTTTCGGTCCGGAAGTCCGAGATGAAAACGGCCAAGGTACGGCGTTTCCCTCGTTTCCGATCAAGCCCGCCCCACTGTCACGCTTAGCGCAAACCGGGCGCTTTGGCTCGCCTCGGCACGGCGAGGACGTCGGAATGTGCGCCGTTGGGGCATTAAGGTGACACATCCGATCGGCGGTACGCTTCGCGCCGCGTTATTACGCTGATCGAACTGTGGAATACGACCTCTCCGAGACTATTCCCGGCTATGAATACCCGTCGCTCTCGTAACGAGGGCAATGGAATCGGAGGGGGCGACCGGCGCTCGCGTCGGGTCACGGGCAAGCTGGGCCGGTTCGGGAATCGGATTCGCGTCAATACCGGCCGACCCCGCCGCCGCCGGTATCGGGCTCGAGGTCCGGCGCCGCATAGGGAGCAGGGTCTGGTTCGCGGGGTGCCCGCGCTGCCGGGCGTTGCCTCGGCGCCGTTCCCGCGAGGGGAGGCGGCGGCTTCGGCTTCGGCGTTGCGCCCGGCGGTCCCATCTTCCCAGGCGGACCTTGCAGCCCGCGGGGGCCGGGCGGTCCGGGAAGGCCGGCCGGCCCGGTGGCTCCGGTCGGTCCGGGCGAGCCCGGTGGGCCACGTTCGCCTGGCGGTCCGGCCGGACCGCGTTCGCCCGGCGATCCGACGGCCCCCTGCAGGCCCGCGATACCCTGTGGACCAGCAATTCCCGGCGGGCCGGCGATTCCTGGGGGGCCGGCGATTCCTGGCGGGCCGGCGATTCCTGGCGGGCCGGGTGGACCCGCGGATCCTTGTTCGCCGGGAGGGCCGGCCTCCCCTCGTGCGCCCGCTTCGCCCCGCGGGCCGGGAGGTCCGACGAGGGCGGGCGCCTGAGGTCCCTGCTGGCCGCATTCGCCGACCACGATGCTGCGGGCCTGCTTCGGCGTCCGCAGCGTGGCGACGCAGGTTGCCGGATGGTACACGACGCGAAACTCGAAGTAGCCGCGGCTGTCGGTTCGCTGCGGGAATCGGCCGTCGAGGGTGATCTCCGCCCCGTGGTCGTCGGCATAGCCGATGATCCAGAGGTCGCCGCCCGTGATCTTGGCCGCCTCGATGCGCATGTCGGCCCGCGCCGGCAACGCGCAGGCCGCCGACAGGATCAGCATCGACCACAAGGCCGGGCGGCGCTCGCGCCGTGCGCGCATGGCAATTCCTACAGTCGGCCCGACAGTCACAATGCCATCTCGCGCGGACTAAGCAATAAATTGCGGAGGAAGTTGGATGTGGAAAGCGCGACCAGAGGAGCGGTCCTGTCCGAATTAGGTATTCGTCGGCTGCGCGGCCGCGCCGCTAGCGTGGGGTGGCGGGCGTCCCGAGGATGCCCCGCCGCGGGCTCGGCGCCCCGCGATCGCGGTGTGAGCGCTGTGCGCAGGCCGCGAGGCCATGTGCCGTCTTCGCGGGGGAGGGTTCGACCGTGGACGAGAACGATCCACCCTGGGACGCCGATCCCCTGTGGTACGACCGGACCGAGTACGGGCCTCCGCCAGGCCCTGTCCTCGAAGTCATGGCTTGGCTGTTCCTGCTGATGATCGCCGGCTGCGCCGGCCTGGTGTGGCTCTATGGGCTCCCGGATCGCCTGTGGCGCGCGGCGACGCGCCGGATCCTGCGCCGCCGGCCGGCGGATATTGAGCGCTTCTGAGCCGGCGCGGTCGGCCGGTCGATCGGCCTCGTCGACGATCACGGGTATTCCGGCACGGTGATGCCGGGGTCAGGCGGCTGCGATCCGCCCGACGCACAGGACGGTCTCCAGATCGTGTGCCGGCATCGGCCGACCGAGGTGGTAGCCCTGCAGGAACGGACAGCCCATCGCCTGAAGGATGTGGAGGTCCTCGGCCGACTCGACTCCTTCCGCCACGACCTCGAGTCCGAGCAGACGGCCGAGGCCAAGGACGGCGAGGACGAGCCCCCGCTTGTCGTCGCAGGTCCCGAGCCCGGTCACGAAGCTCCGATCGATCTTGATCCGATCCGCCCTCAGCTGCCGCAGCGAGGAGAGCGACGAGTATCCGATCCCGAAATCGTCCAGGGCGACCCTGACCCCGGCGCGGGACAGCGCCTGCAGCTTGTCCTGCACTGCCCCGATATCGAGGGCGGTCTCCTCGGTGATCTCGATCTCCAGCATGGTGGGCGGCAGCCCGAGGCGGTTCAGGCGCTCGATGACGATCTCGTCCACCGGCACCTGCGCCATTTCCCGGGGCGAGACGTTCAAGGCCACGCGCACGGTCCCGAGGCCGCGGCCGCGCAGGACCTCCAGCATCCGGCAGACCTGCTCGAGGATGTAGCGCAGCAGCGATTCGGTGAGGCCCGCCATCGCGGCGGCGGCGATCAGGTCCGGCGGCGCGATCCAGCCGAGTCGCGGATGCTCCCAGCGCACCAGCGCCTCCAGACCCACCAGCGTCAGCCCGTCGGCGGCGTAGATGGGCTGGAACCAGACCTGGGGGGCGTTGTCGACCAGGGCCTGCGACAGGTCGCGTTCCAGGTCGCGCCGCATCTGCAGCCGCTCGCGCAGGCCCGAGTCGAATACCCGGAACCGGTTCCGGCCGGCCGCCTTCGACGCGTAGAGCGCCTCGTCGGCACAGCTCAGCATCTCGGTGAGGCTGGGTTCCGAACCGGCATGGACGCCGATGCTGACCCCGAGACGGCCCGCGTCGAAGCCGTCGAACGGCTTTGCCACCGCGGCGATCAGGTCCGCCGCCATGACGCTGTATGGCACGCCGGACGCCGCGGGATCGTACAGCACGGCGAATTCATCCCCGCCGAGCCGGGCGGCGAGGCCCTGCTCCGGCAGCGCCTCGGTCAGCCGGCGCGCGACCTCGACGAGCACCCGGTCGCCGGCCTTGTGACCGTAGACGTCGTTGACGAACTTGAAACCGTCGAGATCCAGCAGCAGCAGGCTCAGCGTCCCGGACAGGAGCCGATCCTCAGCCGCCTGGAGGAAGCCCGCCCGGTTCAGGAGGCCGGACAGGTCGTCGTGGGTGGCACGCCACCGCATCTCCTCGACGAGGGCATTGGCGCTCGCATGGGCCTCCGAGCGCGAGCGGGCGAGGGCGTTGGCCTCGTTCTTGAGCCGGCTCGCCTCGCGGAACACCGCCTCGCTCCGGAACGCCGTGTGCGTCAGGGCCAGGAGATAGAGCAGCACGCAGGCCGCAAGGCAGTTCCGGTCGAAGTCGCCGGTCACGGCGAGACACATGGTGACCGACAGCAGCGGCAGGACGATGAAGCTCAGCGGGATGCGCGCATAGGCGGTCCCGTGCGTCACGGCCCCTGCGGTGATGCCGCAGGTGATGGCGAGGTAGAACAGGGTCTGCGCGGAGGTATAGCCCTCGCACAGGAGCGGCTGGCAGGCCCAGACGGCGCCGGACAGGAAGGCCGCGCCCGTGCAGGCGCGCAGATGCCGGTCGATGGAGTGCACCGCCGCTGCGGCCATGGCCGGCGGCATGTCGGCGGTGAGCGCCAGGCCGACGCAGTGGGCTCGGCACAGCACGATCCGCAGGAGATTGACGCTGGTCGAGGCCGCGAACCAGACGGCCCCCACGGTGCCGTGGCCACTCCGATACGCGACGAGCAGGCTCGCCAGCCCGAGCAGCATGTTGACCGGGATGGCCGAGAGGACGCCCCCACGCAGGGCCTCCAGCTGGTCTCGCCGGATCAGCGAATCCCACCGGGGATCCGCTGGGTCGAGCGAGTCGCCGAAGCCGGGGGACTTCAGAGCGGATGTCTCCGGGGCCTGAACGATCATCACACGTCCACTCAGATCTGAGGGACTCATGACAGCGAATCGTAAGATATCGTTCAACGATCCTCGTTCATCGCGCCGGCGCCCGGGCGTTTCGGGGCCGGTCCCCGTCGGGACGACAGGTCGCAAGCCATTCCGGCCGCGGCACCGAACACCATATCGGCTCTCGGCCCGCTCACGGGCTCGGGATCGACCATGCCCCTGACGCGCGACCTGCTCGAAATCCGGACGATCTATCACGAACCGGCGGTGAGCGATTTTCCGGCCGGTCGGGCTATCCTGGCGCGCTTCCCCGAAGCCGCGCTGATCCCCGTACCGTCCCATTGGAACATCCCGGACCTGCACGGGAATGCCGGGTCCGTTGAGGATTGGGTGCGGATCAAGCGCTCGACGCTGGTCCTCGGTGTCAAGAAAGGCCTCGCGATGCGTCCAAACGGGCGCAGCGCCCACTTCATCGCGCCCTCGACCTCGAACGGCTGCGCCATGGCCTGCGCCTATTGCTACGTGCCGCGCCGAAAGGGGTTCGCGAACCCGATCTCGCTGTTCGTGAACGTCGAGCAGGTCTGTGCCGCGATCGGCCGGCATGCCGGGAGACAGGGCCGCCTGACGGAGCCGGATCCGATCGATCCGGATTTCTGGGTCTACGACATCGGTGAGAACGGCGACCTTTCGGTGGATGCGGCGGTGACCGACGGCGTGCGTACCCTGATCGCGCTGTTCCGGACCCTGCCCAACGCCAAGGCGTCCTTCGCCACCAAGGCCGTGAACCGTGACCTTCTCGCCTACGATCCGCAGGGGAAGACGCGTATCCGCTTCTCGCTCATGCCGGAGCGGATCGCCAGGATCGTGGATGTGCGGACCGCCCCGATCCCGGAGCGGATCGCGGCCATCGACGATTTCGTGGCCGCGGGCTACGAGGTTCACGCCAACTTCTCGCCGGTGATCCTTTACGAAGGGTGGGAGGACGACTGGCGGGCGCTGTTCGCCGAGATCGACGACACCCTGTCGGATGCCGCCAAGGCGCAACTGAAGTGCGAGATCATCATGCTGACCCACAATGCGGATCTGCATGCGGTGAACCTCGGCTGGCACCCCAAGGCCGAAGACCTGCTCTGGCGCCCGGACATCCAGGAAACCAAGGTTTCGGAAGGCGGTGGCAGAAACCTGCGCTACCGCGCGGGCTGGAAGGCGACTTGGCTCGCCCGGTTCAAGGCCCTGCTCGCCGAGACCCTGCCGTATTGTACGGTGCGCTACGCGTTCTGAACCTCCGGCCGTGCCCGACGTTGGCGCGCCATCGGAGGGGAGTTCGGCCATGTCCACGCATGAGATGCACATCCGCGAGGCGGTCGCCCTTGCCGAGGCCAACGTCGAGGCCGGCGGCGCACCCTACGGTGCGGTGATCGTCCGCGACGGTGCCGTGCTCGTCCGCGCGGCCAACAGCGTCCATGCGACCAACGATCCGAGCGCCCACGCCGAGATGGTGGCGTTGCGCGAGGCGAGCCGCCTGCTCGGCCGCCGCGACCTCGGCGACTGCGTGATGTATGCGAGCGGGCGCCCATGCCCCATGTGCCACGCCGCGATGCGCCTGGCCGGCTTCAAGGAGGGCTATTTCGCGTTCTCGGCGGAGGAGGCCGAGTCGTTCGGTGCCGGAAGCGCGACCGTCTACGCCGAACTCTGCAAGCCGCTCGATGCGCAACCGATGCGCATCAGCCAGCTCCGCCCCCCGGGGGATTCGCCCTACGGCGCATGGAAGGCCCGACGCAACCGTTGAGACGGTCGCGACCGCCTCAATGCGTCCAGGGCGCCGTGCGGTTGAACTTGAAATTGTCCGAGTAGGACAGTCCCTTGCGCAGGGCGTGCTTGGCCGGCTGCTCGACCCGGTAGGCGATGCCCTCGCGCTTGGCGTAGGCGACGGCCTCTTCCTCGGTGTCGAATTCCAGGCGCACCTGCTGCAACATGTCGGAGGATCCGTTCCAGCCCATCAGCGGATCGATCTCCCGCGGACTGGTCCGGTCGAATTCCAGGATCCACAGCTTGGTGCGGGCGAGGCCCGATTGCGTGGCATCTCGAGACGGACGGAAGATGCGGGCGCTCGGCATCTGACTCGACAAGCTCCTGATCGAATGGTCGGGGCGATAGGATTCGAACCTACGACCCCCTGGTCCCAAACCAGGTGCGCTACCAGACTGCGCCACACCCCGACTGCCACACGGCCCCAATGCCGTAGCGGTTCCGCCGCTCCCCCGCAAGGCACGGCCGGTCGCGGAGTGCCGCTGCCGGATCGAGCCGACCGGCATCGGAGCCGTCTCCCCAAGCCCTCTCCTCACTTGTCAGACAAATCGAGACCCGTTAGTCCAATGCTGGGACGAGGGCCGAGATGTCCTGCCGACGAGCCGGCGCCTGCCATCACTGGGGGGTGGAGGATGGTGCGTCTCGGAGCGCCCGCGGGATGCTTCCGGCCCTCGTCACCCTCGGGCGCGGCACCTCGACGAGGTGGCTCCGCGTTCACGCCGCCGGCGTCTGACGAGCGGTGCGGGCATGCGCATCCGGTACCTTGCCTGCGGGAGCCAGTACCGTGACGATCGCCTTGACCGGAAAGGATTTTCCCCGTGTGGACACCGAGCCCGCGCTACCCCGACCCGGCGGTCGAGATCCTCGACGCCAGCTTTGCCCGCTACCGCGTGTTCAACGCGGCGGTGGAGCGGCTCGCCACCGGATTCCGCTGGTGCGAAGGTCCGGTCTGGTTCGGGGATGGTCGCTACCTCCTGTGGAGCGACATCCCGAACGATCGCATCCTGCGCTGGGACGAAGAGAGCGGAGCCGTCGGGGTCTTCCGCAGGCCGTCGGGCTTCGCCAACGGCAACACCCGCGACCGCAACGGCCGGCTGGTCACCTGCGAGCACGGCAACCGCCGCGTCACCCGCACCGAGCAGGACGGTGCGGTGACCGTTCTGGCCGACGCCTTCGAGGGCAAGCGGTTGAACTCGCCCAACGACGTCGTGACCGCGGCCGACGGTGCGGTCTGGTTCACCGATCCGCCCTTCGGAATCGGCGGTTTCTACGAGGGCACGCGCGCCGAACCGGAATTGCCGCAGAACGTCTATCGCCTCGATCCGGTCACCGGCATCCTCGCGGCGGTCGCCACGGACATCGCCGGTCCCAACGGCCTGTGCTTCTCGCCGGACGGCAGCGTCCTGTATCTCGTGGAATCCCGCGGACGGCCGACCCGGCGGATCGTCGCCTACGAGGTCGTCGGCGGCCGCGTCCTCCGCGACCGGCGGGTGCTGATCGATGCCGGACCGGGTACGCCCGACGGGATCCGGTGCGACGTCGACGGCAATCTCTGGTGCGGCTGGGGCATGGGCGACGACGCCCTGGACGGCGTGATGGTGTTCAATCCGGACGGGCGGCCGATCGGACGCATCCGCCTTCCGGAGCGCTGCGCCAACCTCTGCTTCGGTGGCCGGCATCGCAACCGTCTGTTCATGGCCGCGAGCCAGTCGCTCTACGCCCTCTACGTGGAGGTGCAGGGCTGTCCGGGGGGATGAGGCCGATGCCGCGCCATCACGGTGGGCGTCGTGCTTGACCGGAGCGCTGCGCCGACCCACTTCCCGTCCGCCGGGGGCTAAGCGAGACACCAGCCGATGATAGACCTTCACTACTGGCCGACGCCGAACGGCCACAAGATCACGATGTTTCTTGAGGAGACAGGGGTTCCATACCGAATTTACCGTGTCAATATTGGCAAAGGTGAGCAATTCAATCCGGAATTCCTCAAGATTGCCCCCAACAACCGCATGCCGGCGATCGTCGACGATGAGCCGTCGGGTGGCGGCCCGCCGGTCTCGCTGTTCGAATCGGGCGCGATCCTGCTCTACCTCGCCGAGAAGACCGGACGTTTCATCCCCTCCGATGTGCGCGGGCGGGCCGAGGTCCTGCAATGGCTGTTCTGGCAGATGGGCGGCCTCGGGCCGATGCTCGGCCAGAACCATCACTTCTCCCAATACGCGCCAGAGAAGATCGAATACGCGATCAAGCGCTACGTCAACGAGACCAACCGTCTCTACGGCGTGCTCGACCGTCGGTTGGCCGACCGCACCTTCGTCGCCGGACCCGACTATTCCATCGCCGACATGGCCTGCTATCCCTGGATCGTCCCGTGGGAGAAGCAGGGCCAGAACCTCGATGAGCATCCTCACCTGAAGCGCTGGTTCACGGCGATCGCCGAGCGGCCTGCCACGAAGGCCGCGTATGCGCGGGCTCCGGAGGTCAACCCCGATTACGGAAAGACCATGAGCGAGGACGCCAAGAAGGTGATGTTCGGCCAGACCGCCTCGAACACGAAGCGCTGACCGGCCCATGACCGAGGCCCGGCCTGCCCTGCCGCTGGAGGTGCTCCACCGCGGCTGGAACACCTTCGGCATCGCCACGCTGACCCTCGCGGACGGCAGTACCGTGAGGCGGGTGCTGGAGGACCATGGCGAGGCGGCATGCGTGCTGCCCTACGATCCCGTTCGGCGCGTGGCGCTGCTCGTGCGGCAGGCGCGGGTCGGCCCGGCCTTCTGGGGCGAACCGCCCGATCTCGACGAAGCGCCCGCCGGGGGGCTCGACGGTGCCGCCCCGGAGGCGACCGCGATCCGGGAGGCGATGGAGGAAGCCGGCGTGCGCCTGCTGCATCTGGAGCCGGTGGCGCACGCCTACAGCATGCCGAGCATCTCCTCCGAGCGCCTGTGGCTCTACCTCGCCCCCTACGAAGCGGCCGACCGGGTCGGACCTGGTGGCGGTCTGCACACCGAGGGCGAGCAGGTCGTTGCCTTCGAGGTACCCCTGGCCACGCTGGCTGATCTGGCCCGCGCCGGCCGCCTAGCCGATCTGAAGACGCTGGTCCTCATCCAGGCCCTGATGCTCCGCAGCCCGGAGCTGTTCGCCGCATGACCCTCCCGCCCGACCTGCCTGAACCGGACGTCCTCGCGCGGATGCTCGCTTTCGCCGAGGAGGCCGCCCCGCTGGCATTGTCCATGCGGGCGGGCGGCCTGGACATGACCAACAAGGGTCCGGATCTCGGTCAGGCCCTGACCGAAGCCGACCTCGCGGTCAGCCGGTTGCTGCACGCGCAGTTCGGCCCCGACCTGATCGAGGAAGAGACGGCCGAGGATCTCGGACACGCGGCGGCCCGGGCCATGCTGGCCCGCGACGCCTGGACCTTCGTGGGCGACCCGATCGACGGCACCCGGCCCTTTGCGGGCGGCCTGTCGGGCTGGGGTGTGATGGTGGCGGCCTGCCGCGCCGGCTGGCCCCGGGCCTGCGTCATGAGTTTGCCGGCCTGGAACGAGGACCGCTCCCGGCCGTCGGGTCCCTCGGCGGCGGAGGCGACGGAGGGCATTCTTCTGGCGGCGAGCGGCGGCCGCGCCTTCTGGGCACCGACGCGCGGTGGCCGCATGACGGCGACCCTACAACCGCTGGATCGTTCGGAGCGCCGGACCGGCCATGTCGGATGGCTCTCGGTCACGGCGCAGCGCTACACCCTGGATTACGGCCGCGGGTGGTTTCCCTGGAGTGAGGGCGGGGCGATCTCGGACGCCGCCCTTCTGGCCACCGGGCGGCTCGACGCGACACTCAGCAACAACAGGCTGTGGGATCTGGCCCCGATCCTGCCGTTGTTCGAGGCGCTCGGCTTTCGTCTGTTCCACTGGCCCGACCTGGGCGATCCGCCGGCCGCCTTCGTCGACCTGTTCGACGCGGAGCTGTCGGCTCACGACGATCTCTGGATGGTGTGTCGGCATCGGGACCAAGCGGCGGACCTCGCAACTGCGATCGGGAGGGTCGAGCCGTCATCGCCGCGGGTCTGAGGACCGGTCGGCAGCGCGGACGCCGCCGCCCGGCATTGTCTCCCCGGCCTCAACTGCGGTGGCGCCCCGGCGCTCGCACGCTCCGGAGCACCATCCTGGACCGAGACATCCTGAGCGACTGGTCGTCCCGCACCTGAGCGGAAGGGCGGCACACCTCCCATGGCGCGCCGCCCCTGCCTGTTCCCGCGATACGATCAGTTCAGCGCCACGTGGGCCGGCCGGCGCTCGGCGCCGACCGTGACGTCGCCGATCATCAGGCCCATCGGGCCGGCGGTGACCGGCACGGTCTCGCCGTCATGGATCTTGCCCGAAAGCACCAGCTCGGCCAGGGGATCCTGGACGTTCTTCTGGATCACCCGCTTCAGCGGCCTCGCCCCGTAGGCCGGATCGTAGCCCTTGTCGGCGAGCCAGGTCTTGGCCTCCTCGTCGACGGCGAGGGTGATCTTGCGCTCGTCGAGCAGCTTCTGCAGGCGCCCGAGCTGGATCTCGACGATCGCCCCCATCTCCGACCGCGCGAGGCGGTGGAACAGGATGATCTCGTCGACCCGGTTCAGGAATTCCGGCCGGAAATGGCCCCGCACCACGCCCATCACCTCGTCGCGGACCGCATCGGTGTCCTCGCCCGCGGGCTGGTTCACCAGATACTCGGCCCCGAGATTCGAGGTCATGATCAGCAGCGTGTTGCGGAAGTCGACCGTCCGCCCCTGGCCGTCGGTGAGCCGCCCGTCATCGAGGACCTGCAGCAGGACGTTGAAGACGTCGGGATGCGCCTTCTCGACCTCGTCGAACAGGACGACCTGGTAGGGCCGCCGCCGCACGGCTTCCGTGAGGGCGCCGCCCTCCTCGTAGCCGACATAACCCGGAGGGGCGCCGATCAGCCGGGCGACCGCGTGCTTCTCCATGTACTCGGACATGTCGATGCGCACGAGCGCCGTGTCGTCGTCGAACAGGAAGCCGGCGAGCGCCTTGGTCAGCTCGGTCTTGCCGACGCCCGTTGGCCCGAGGAACATGAACGAGCCGATCGGCCGGTTCGGATCCTGCAGGCCGGCGCGGGCGCGCCGGACCGCGGTCGAGACCGCCTCAACTGCCTCGCGCTGGCCGACGACGCGCTTGGCGAGCGCGTCCTCCATGGCCAGCAGCTTCTCGCGCTCACCCTCCAGCATCTTGTCCACCGGCACGCCGGTCCAGCGGGAGACGACCCCGGCGATGTGGGCGGGGGTGACCGCCTCCTCCATCATCGCGTCGCGGCCGTTCTCCGACTTGGCGTCGGCCTTGGCCTCGATCTCGGCGAGCTGCTTCTCCAGGCCCGGGATGACCCCGTAGGCCAGTTCGCCCGCACGCTGATACTGGCCCTGGCGCTGTGCCGCGGCGAGTTCGTTGCGCGCCTCGTCCAGCTTCTTCTTCAGGCCGGCGGCCGTGCCGAGCTTGTCCTTCTCGGCCTTCCAGCGGGCGGTGATCGCCGCCGAGCGCTCCTCCAGGTCGCCGAGTTCCTTCTCCAGCCGGACCAGACGGTCGCGGGAGGCGGAATCGGTCTCCTTCTTGAGCGCCTCGCCCTCGATCTTCAGCCGGACTATCTCGCGGTCGACGTTGTCGAGTTCCTCCGGCTTCGAGTCGACCTGCATGCGCAGGCGCGAGCCGGCCTCGTCCATCAGGTCGATCGCCTTGTCGGGCAGGAAGCGGTCGGTGATGTAGCGGTTCGAGAGCGTCGCCGCCGCGACCAGGGCGGAATCCTGGATGCGAACGCCGTGGTGCTGCTCGTACTTCTCCTTCAGGCCGCGCAGGATCGACACCGTGTCCTCCACGGTCGGCTCCGACACGAAGACCGGTTGGAAGCGCCGGGCCAAAGCCGCGTCCTTCTCGACGTGCTTGCGGTACTCGTCGAGGGTGGTCGCGCCGACGCAATGCAGCTCGCCCCGGGCGAGGGCCGGCTTCAGGAGGTTGGAGGCGTCCATCGCCCCGTCGGCCTTCCCGGCGCCGACCAGCGTGTGCATCTCGTCGATGAACAGGATGATGCCGCCCTCGGCCGCCGTGACCTCGGAGAGCACGCCCTTCAGCCGCTCCTCGAACTCGCCGCGATACTTCGCCCCGGCGATCAGCGCGCCCATGTCGAGGGCCAGCAGGCTTTTGTCTCGCAGAGACTCGGGCACGTCGCCGTCGACGATGCGCAGGGCCAGCCCCTCGACGATGGCGGTCTTGCCGACGCCCGGCTCGCCGATGAGAACCGGGTTGTTCTTGGTGCGCCGGGACAGGACCTGGATGGTCCGCCGGATCTCCTCGTCGCGGCCGATCACCGGGTCGAGCTTGCCGTCGCGGGCGGCCTCGGTGAGGTCGCGGGCATACTTCTTGAGCGCGTCGTAGGCGTTCTCGGCCGAGGCGTTGTCGGCGGTACGGCCCTTGCGCAGCGCGTTGATCGCGGCGTTCAGCGATGCGGGGGTAACGCCCGCCGCCTGAAGCGCGCGGCCGGCCTCGGATTCCTTCTCGACCGCCAGGGCGAGAAGCAGGCGCTCCACCGTGACGTAGGAATCGCCGGCCTTCTCGGCCGCCTTCTCGGCGGTGTCGAACAGGCGCATCAGCTCGCGCGTCGCCTGCGGGGCGGACGCGTTGCCGGACACCTTCGGCTGCTTGGCGAGCCACTGCTCGGTCTGGGCCAGAGCCACGCGCGACTGGCCGCCGGCGCGGTCGATCAGGCCCGCGCACAGGCCTTCCGGATCGTCGAGCAGCACCTTGAGCAGGTGCCCCGGCTGAAGCTGGGGATGTCCCTCGCGCATGGCGAGGTTCTGAGCCGCCTGCACGAAGCCGCGGGCGCGCTCGGTATATTTTTCGAAGTTCATGAACAACCCTCCCGTACCGGCATCCGCCGCCCGATGAGAGGCGCGGCGCCACCGAAACGTCGCCCTCCGGCTCTCCGCCGCACGAGGACCCCGGCGCCATTGGCGGCCGCCGGTAGCCGGGATGTGGTGTTGCAATTGCGCACCACAAGGGCCGGCGAAGCTCTTGCGCGACACCGCCATTCAGGGTCACGTTCGGCGCATGACCGCATTGATTCATGTCAGCGCCCTGTATCGCTATCCGGTGAAGGGCCTGAGCCCCGAAGCCGTCGAGCGTGCGGATCTCCAGACGAGTGGGTTCTTCCCCGGCGACCGGCTCTACGCCATCGAGAACGGTCCCTCGGGCTTCAACGCGGTGGCGCCCCGGCACCAGCCCAAGACCAAATACCTGATGCTCATGCGGGACGAGGCGCTCGCCCGCCTGCGAACCCGTTACGACGACGCCACCGCGACCCTCACCGTGGAGGGGCACGGCGAACCGCAGGCCTTCCGCCTCGATACGGAAGCCGGGCGTGACGGGCTCGCGGCCTTGATGAAGCGGTTCGTTCCCGAGAGCCTGCGGGGTGAGCCCAAAGTGCTGACCGCGCCGGCCCAGTACCGGTTCACGGATTCGGCCACCGGCTACGTCTCACTGATCAACCGGGCGAGCGTGGCGGCGGTCGAGGATTATCTCGGCGCGCCGGTCGATCCGCTGCGCTTCCGCGGCAATCTGCTGGTCGACGGGTTCGAACCCTTCGCGGAATTGGAGATGGTCGGGCAGGTGATCGAGGCGCCGAGCGGGCTGAGGCTCAAGATCACTAAGCGGACCGTTCGGTGTGCGGCCACGAACGTCGACCCGGTCAGCGGCGTGCGCGATTGCGACATCCCCTGGACCCTCGACGCCCGCCTCGGCCACCGCGACCTCGGCGTCTATGCGGAGGTCATTGCCGGCGGGGCGCTCGCCAAGGGCGATGCGCTGCGCGTGGTGGGTTGAGCGAGGAGGGCGGTTGTGACGACCCGACCCCTCGGCCCGAGGCGCCGGGTCATCGCGACCGTGCCTTCGGAGGCGGTCGCAGATCCTCGAAACAGCTCCGTCGCGCCTGCTGCACATCCAGGGCCGCGTGACGCGGACGGGCTCTTCCCGATCCTTCCTCAGAGACGCGAGACGTAAGTCGCCAGGTCCTTGATGTCGGCCTCGCTCAGCCCCTGCGCGACCTCGTTCATCGCGGGATCGTAGCCGGGCCGGGCATTCGATTTGTAGCCCGTCAGCGCCTTGGCCAAGTAATCCTCCCGCTGGGCTCGGATCCGCGGGATCGCGTCCCGACCGGCGAGGTCGGGCCCATGACAGGAATTGCACTGGTGCTTGGCGACGAGGGCCTGCGCCCGCTCCGTCAGGGCCGAATCTGCGGGCGCTCCGGAATGGGCGGGCGCCGGCAGCGTCGCCACCGCGTCGGCATAGGCGCGCAGGTCGTCGTCGGAGAAGCCGGCGGCGACGTCGTTCATGGGCGGCGCTTCACGCTGCTTTTCCCGGAACTGGAACAGCTGCGTGACGACGTAGTCGGGGAGCTGGCCACCGAGCGAGGGCACCCCCTCGGTCTGCGACGTGCCCGCCCCGTGGCAGCCGATGCAGGGCGCGAGACGCTCCTGCATCGCGGCATCGGGGGCGGCGACCGACACGCCCGCCCAGAGCCCTCCCAGGGCTGCAACCAGCCCCCGGATGGCGCGGGTCCGTGACGGTCGGCGCATCACTGGCCGTAACTCACGCGATAGATCGCACCGTTGTAGTCGTCCGACACGAGCAGGGAACCGTCCTTGGCGACGAGCACATCGACAGGACGGCCCACGTATTTGTTGTCCTGAAGGAAGCCGGTCAGGAACGGCTGCACCCCGGCAACCTTGCCGTCAGCCCCGGGCTTGGCCACCACCACGTCGCCGCCGAGCTTGGTGGTGCGATTCCAGGACCCATGACGGGCGACGAAGATCGCGTCGCGGTAGGCATCCGGGAACTGCGTGCCCGTGTAGAAGCGCAGGCCGAGCGAGGCCGTGTGGGGACCGAGAAGGGCCGCCGGCGCAGTGAATTCCGAGCAGGAATGGCCCCAGCCGTATTCCGGATCGGTGAACGTGCCCTGGTGGCAATACGGATAGCCGAAATGCTGCTTGCCTGGCTCGGTGAGCACGTTGAGTTCGTCGTTCGGGATGTCTTCCGAGACCCAGTCGCGGCCGTTGTCGGTGAACCAGAGCTGCTTGGTCTTCGGGTTCCAGTCGAACCCGACGGTGTTGCGCACGCCATGGGCGATCACTTCGGCATTCTTGCCGTCGAGGTCCATGCGCCGGATCTGCGCATGGGTGTCGGGGGGCATCACGATGTTGCCTGGCGCGCCCACCGGCACGTACAGTTTGTTGTCCGGGCCGATGGCGATGAACTTCCAGCCATGGGCCTCGTCCTTCGGCAGGTCGTCGTAGACCAGGGTCGGCTTCGCCATGCCGTCGAGGTGGTTGGCGATGTCGTCGTAGCGCCAGATCTTCGAGAGTTCGGCGACGTAGAGGGCGCCGTCGTGGTACGCGACGCCGTTCGGCCGGTGCAGCCCCGTGGCGATGGTCTTGACCTCGCGCTTCCCGTCCTGACCCGCCTGCGGCAGGACCGCGTAGACCTTGCCGACCGTGCGGGTGCCGACGAACAGCGTCCCGTCGGGCGCCTGCGTCATCTCCCGGGCGTTGGCGAGGCCGCTGGCATAGACCTCGATCTTGAAGCCGTCCGGCACCTTCAGCTTGTCCAGCGGCAGCTTGGCGGCGGCGGTCGCCAGCGGCGGCCCCGCGACCGGCGCGAGCTTGGCCGCGGCGCCGCCCTCGGGGCGGCCATAGAG